>NZ_JAJFZH010000010.1:0-163945 GCF_020733145.1 Chryseobacterium sp. X308 | reverse complement strand
GCAGATTTGTATAAAAAACACCCTTACAGGTTTCTAAAACCTGTAAGGTTTGGATTAACTATTTACAATTTATACTTTTTTAAACAAAAAGACTGCTTCAAAATTGAAACAGTCTCTTGTAAATTATTTTTCAAGCTGCTTATAGCTTCTCTGTATAAAATCTGTCAGGTCTTTTCCTTTCAGTAAGTTTTGTGAAAGCTTGGCAAGATCAAGCGCATATTTGATTAAGCTTTCTTTTTCTTCAGCATTCTCAGTCTTTAAGATCTGGCTGGACAGCTCACTGTTGGAGTTCACCACAAGATTGTACATCTCCGGGAAACCTCCCATTCCGAACATACCGCCTCCGCCTGTAGCCTGCATTTCCTTCATTCTTCTCATGAATTCAGGCTGGGTAATCGTGAACGGAGCATCACTGCTGTCAAGATCTTCAAGCTGTACCGTAAATTTAGAATCCTTTATCGCCTCTTCTACATTCTTTTTCAAAGATTCTTTTTCGGTTTCATTCAGTTTTGAAATTACCGGTTCATCTTTTTTGATAAGGTTATTAACATGATCGGCATCTACTCTCGCAAATGAAATATTTTCTTTTGAAGTTTCCAGTTTCTGGATCACGTGTGAAATGATAGGAGAATCCAATAACAGAACTTCATATCCTTTATCTTTGGCAGACTGGATGTAGCTGTGCTGCTCATCAGCATTGGTAGCATACAGGATAACCAGTTTGTTGTCTTTATCAGTTTGTATTGGCTTGATTTTCTCTACCAGTTCATCCCAAAGGAAATATTTACCGTCTGTTGTAGGATATAAAGTGAATTTGTCTGCTTTTTCAGCAAATTTTTCTTCTGTAATGATTCCATATTCGATTACAACCTTGATATCATTCCATTTTTTTTCATAATCTTCACGGTTTTCGTTAATTAAAGAAGCCATTTTGTCGGCAACTTTTTTCGTGATATACGATGAAATTTTCTTTACAGCACCGTCTGCCTGAAGATAAGAACGGGAAACGTTCAATGGGATATCCGGAGAATCAATTACACCTCTTAATAACATCAGGAAGTCCGGAACGATTCCTTTTACTTCATCTGTTACAAATACCTGGTTTTGATATAATTGAATTTTATCTTTATCAATATTCAGATTATTGCTCAATTTCGGGAAAAATAAAATTCCGGTAAGATTGAAAGGATAATCAACATTCAGGTGGATGTTGAATAACGGTTCTTCAAACTGCATTGGGTACAGTTCATGATAGAACTTCATATAATCCTCGTTGGTCAGTTCACTTGGAGCGATGGTCCATGCCGGAACCGGATTGTTGATGATATTGTCTACCTCTTCTGTTTCAGCTACGGCATCCTCAGGAGCATCTTCCGGTAAAGGAAGTGTATGGGTTTTCGTTCCGAATTTGATCGGAACAGGCATAAATTTGTTATATTTTAATAGCAGTTCACGGATTTTTCCTTCTTCCAGAAACTCTACGGAATCTTCAGCAATATGAAGGATGATTTCCGTTCCTCTGTCTGTTTTATCAGTAGTTTCTTCAAGCGTGAATTCCGGGCTTCCGTCGCATATCCAACGTACTGCCGGCTCATCTTTATAAGATTTTGTAAGGATTTCCACCTTTTCAGCCACCATGAACGCAGAATAGAATCCAAGACCGAAATGCCCGATAATCCCCGAATCTTTTGCAGAATCCTTATATTTCTCCAAAAACTCTTCAGCACCTGAAAAAGCAACCTGGTTGATATATTTTTCAACCTCTTCACCGGTCATACCAATTCCCTGGTCGATGATGCGTAATGTTTTCTGGTCTTTATCAATTTTAACTTCAAGTTTGGGATTTCCATATTCCACTTTTGCCTCACCAATGCTTGTCAGGTGTTTTAATTTTAAAGTAGCATCCGTTGCATTGGAGATCAATTCTCTCAAGAATATTTCGTGGTCACTGTAAAGAAATTTTTTAATAAGCGGGAAAATGTTTTCCACAGATACATTAATATTTCCTTTAGTCATCATATTTTAGATTTTTAATTTTTTAAAATCTTTCTCAAAAAAAATACCATGAAGAAGAAAGTGACAGAATGTCATTTTTTCAAACTGAAAAGGTCTTGTTATATGGATTTGTCAAAGAAATGCCTTACTTTTAAATCTTAAAATATTTTTAAAATGAAGTTGAAATGTACAGTTTTTATGCTGCTCATCATGACCTTCTGGGTATATGGGCAGAAGAAGCCTTTAGACCATTCTGTTTACGACAGCTGGCAAAATATAGGATCAAGAAAAATTTCAAATGACGGAAAATGGATTGCCTATTCGGTAGATGCTCAGGAAGGAAATTCTGACCTTTCTTTATATTCCGTTAAAAATAAGACAACAAAGAAGTTTGCAAGAGCGGCAAAAGTGGATTTTACCAATGATTCCAGGTTTGCTGTTTTTCAAATCCGCCCGCAGTATAAAGATATAAAAGCGGTAAAAGATAAAAAACTGAAGAAAAATAAATTAACAAAAGACAGCCTCGCCATTGTTGATTTTTTTAATGATAAAATAGAGAAAATTCCGAATGTAAAATCGTTTAAAATTCCCGAAAAAGCAGGCTCTTACGTTGCTTATCTTCTGGAAAATATAAAAGATAAATCTTCTGATGATGCTTCCGACAAAGAAGACGGGGAAGAAAATAAAGAGGAAGAAAAAAATGTAAAACCATTACAGCTGGTGGTAAAAAACCTTTTGGATGGAAAAAGTACAACATATGATAATGTCATACGCTACGAGTTCAGTAAAAACGGGAAGCAGCTTGTTTTTGTGACTAAGAAGCCGGACGAAAAGAAAGATAAAAAAGAAGGAAAGGATTCAACAGATGAAAAATCTTCGGATAAAAAAGATACAGACAAGTCAAAACCTAAGAAATATGCATTTCAAACCGTGCAGGTAGTTGATCTGCAAAAAGGAACCGTCAATAAAATTTCTGAAATGGAGGGAGACTTTTCACAATTGTCTTTTGACGAAGAAGGAAATCAGCTGGCTTATGTAGGAACTTCTTCTGCACAGAATGACCTGGTGAAATTGTATCAGTTATATTATTTTAATTTTAAAGGAAATAGAAAGGAGATCGTAACCAATGAGAATGTACAGATGAAGAAGAACTGGGTAATTTCCGAAAACCGGTTGCCGCTGTTCAGTAAAAATGGGAAACAGTTGTATTTCGGTGTTGCTCCGAAGCCAATCGCAAAAGATACTGCCATGATTGCAAATGATCATGCTGTTGTGGATATCTGGAATTATAAGGACGACTATCTGCAAACAGTACAGCTAAAAGAATTGAAAAATGATCTGAAAAAATCCTACGCTGCAGTAATGCAAACGGAAAAACCGGATTTCTTTACCAATATTGACGGAGAAGATTTGGATACTTTACGACTGGTGAACGAAGGAAATGCAGAATTTGCGCTGGGAATTACCAGTATCAATAACCGGATTTCTTCACAATGGGAAGGGGCAACAAAGAAAACCTATTTTCTGATTGACAATAAAACGGGAGAGAGAACCGAAATTATTAAAAACCTGAATGGAGCAGCAGCTGTATCTCCGCTGGGAAAATTTGTTGTGATCTTTGACAGAGAAAAAGGGAAATGGCTGAGCTATAATGTGAAGACAAAACAAACCCTGCCATTGAATACAGGCCTACCTGTTTCCTTCGTTGATGAAGAATTTGATATGCCGGATTTTCCAAATTCTTATGGTATTGCATCCTGGACAGATAATGATGAATCTGTAATTATCAGAGACCGTTACGATCTTTGGGAATTTTTCCTGAACAGTTCAAAAAAGCCAAGAAATATGACCAATGGATATGGACGTAAGCATAAAATAACATTTGATACCTATGATCTGGATAAGGATATTAAAAGCTTAAACAGGAAATCAACTATTTATTTATCCGCATTTGACAATACCTCCAAGGCCAACGGAATTTTTAAAACATCTGTTCAGTCAAACGCTGATCCGGTAAAAATTCAGATGGAAAATGTATGGGGATACAGAACCCTTCAAAAAGCAAAAAATGCTGAACAGTATATTCTGATAAAAGAATCATACACGGATTCTCCCAATATTTTTGCAACATCAGATTTTTCAGAACAACAAAAACTGAGCAATACCAATCCGCAGCAAAATCAATATAACTGGGGAATAGATGAACTGGTGAACTGGACAACACCAAAAGGAAATACTTCTACAGGAGTGTTATACAAACCGGAAAACTTTGATCCGAATAAAAAATATCCGATGATTGTCTATTTCTATGAAAAACTGTCAGACAATTTAAACCGTTATGTAGCACCGGCTCCCACACCTTCAAGATTAAATATTTCTTATTTTGTGAGTAACGGATATCTGGTTTTCACTCCTGATATTTCGTATACAGATGGTTTCCCGGGAGAATCTGCCATGGAATACATTAATTCCGGAGTTGAAAAGTTAAAGCAAAATGCATGGGTAGACGGTGCAAAAATAGGAATTCAGGGACAAAGCTGGGGAGGTTATCAGGTTGCTTATCTTATCGCTCATACCAATATGTATGCAGCTGCATGGAGTGGGGCACCCGTTGTCAACATGACGTCTGCCTATGGAGGAATCCGATGGACTTCAGGAATGAACAGGCAGTTTCAGTATGAGAAATCACAAAGCAGATTAGGGAAAAATTTATGGGAAGCACCGGATCTTTATATTAAAAATTCACCGCTTTTTACTATTGATAAAGTACAGACTCCGGTGGTTATTATGAGTAATGATAAAGATGGAGCTGTGCCATGGTATCAGGGGATTGAAATGTTTACAGCATTACGCCGTCTCGGAAAACCGGTATGGCTTCTGAATTATAATGGTGATGACCATAACCTTATGAAACGTCAGAACAGAAAAGATATTCAAATCCGTGAACAGCAGTTTTTTGATTATTATCTTAAAGGTGCTAAAGCTCCGGTCTGGATGACAAAAGGAATCCCGGCAACCCAAAAAGGAAAGGATTGGGGATTTGAACTGACAGATGATAAACCTAATTAACAGAATTCCGGCGGAGCCAAAGGCTCCGCCGGAATTTTTCATTATAAAAGCAATAAAGAGCACACTGACACAATGGCATTTTTTTTATGATGGGTCTGTTGAGCACTTTTATTATATTTACCGCCAATTATAAATAACAGTATGGGAATCTTTGATTTTTTTAAGAAGAAAAGTAACAGTCAGGAAAATGTAAGTACTCCGGTTCAGGAAATGGAAATGCCGGAAGAAAAAATAGTAGAGGAAGTGGTGGAAGAAGTGGTGGAAACAATACCGGAAATCCCTTCACAGCCGGTAGAAGAACCAAAAGTAAATCAGGAATATGAAAAAATCAGGATTTATAATGATTATATCGTGTATTCTATAGCCCTTCAGCTAAGAGGTGAGTATACACCGCTTTCTGCTTTTGAAAAAGAAAATGGTGAGGTAGAGGGGTTTGCGTATATGGTTACTGAAGATGCTTATGCGCTTTCTCCACAACAGGCGATTGCACAGATGGAAGAAAAGTTTGAAAGTGAGCTTCAGGAAGGGAAGATTAAATCTTATATGATACTATATCATTCTCAGTTTGATCATAACGGTAATCACACTCCGGCTATTCAGGAAGGGGAATTTAAGGGAATTTCACTTGCTTACCACTTTGCCGGTGATGAAAAGAAGAAAACAGGTCTGCCTTATATTTTCGAAAACCAGAATATTACGTATAAAGGTTTTGCAGAGTTTTCTCATGAAGAAAATAATGCGATCATGAACCATCAGTTGATTGAGGGACAAAATTATTTCCAGAATACAGTAGGGATTGCGGCTCCTGAAACCACTAATGAAGCTGGGATAATTATCAGAAAATCCAATGTTCATAATCTTGTGAATACATGGAGTGGCGTTTTTGGACATCAGAACTTTCAGACTAAAGATTACGGGCAGTATCTTAGCGCAGTTTTAATGCAGTCTACCGTTTCTGATCAAACCGGAGAGGCC
Source organism: Chryseobacterium sp. X308 (assembly GCF_020733145.1). Lineage (NCBI taxonomy): Bacteria > Pseudomonadati > Bacteroidota > Flavobacteriia > Flavobacteriales > Weeksellaceae > Chryseobacterium > Chryseobacterium sp. X308. The sequence continues at coordinate 157,906 of NZ_JAJFZH010000010.1, read as the reverse complement.
AGAAATAAAACCGAATTTGAAGATGTAAGATTCAAAACCATTGTTACAGATGAATTGAGTACCATAATTCCGGAAGTAAAAACGGATTATACTCTGGATTTTGAAACCAGATCAATCAGAGAATGGGAAAATGCATTGAATTTACAGGCAATTGTAGCAGGACCTGCCAGAGATACTTTTGGTGTTTGGTTTTTTGCAACAGATTATGCTGAAAACAGAAATACCTACATGACTCAGCCTCATCTGAAGGTGAATGTCAGCGGAATTGTTTTCATCCTTGATGTTCAAACCAATACTGATTTACCGGATGGAACCAAAATGAGTGAGGATTTCACTACCTATGCACCAAGTCAGGACCTGCCTAATTATGCATGTTTCGATTTTATTGGCCAGGTAGTAGACTTTAAAGAAACAGAATTGCTTGAAGACGGAAGTGTTAAAGGGTATATTCTGAAACTGAAATTGATCACAAATGAAGAGAATGAAGATTTCTTTACCATTGATGCTTTTGTGAACAAAGAGAATATGAGAATGGAAACACTTACAAAAGGAATGAAAGTGACCGGAGCTCTTCAGCTGCAGGGTAAAATTGCTGAATAATTTTAAAAAAATATAAAATCTCAAAGAGGTTGTTCTACGGAATGACCTCTTTTTTATTTTCTGATCCTTCATTTATTTAAACGCATCGTTGATGGAGCTTTGTGGTAAATGATGCATTTGCTTAGTAAGAATCAATGAAATTGATTCAGCTCTTTGCTCCCTTAAAAATATTACAGCATACAGATGAAACCTTTGCGTTAGAAAAATCTTTATTTTAAAAACAGAAAAAGGCAATCCGAAGACTGCCTTTTCTATATTTTTATGAAAAATTATTTGTTTTTCATTTCTTCCTTGATCTTAGCTTCCAATTCTTCAGCAAGATCCGGATTATCTCTTAAAACATCTTTTACAGCATCACGTCCCTGACCCAATTTAGTCTCTTCGTAGCTGAACCATGATCCGCTTTTCTTAACAATTCCCATATCTACAGCGGTATCAAGAATTTCTCCAACTTTAGAAACACCTTCACCATACATGATGTCGAATTCTGCCTGCTTGAATGGAGGTGCTACTTTGTTTTTCACAATCTTCACTTTCACACGGCTACCGATTGCTTCATCACCTTGTTTGATAGGAGCACTTGCTTTTCTGATATCAATTCTTACAGAAGCGTAAAACTTCAGTGCATTACCTCCGGTAGTGGTTTCAGGGTTCCCGAACATGACACCGATCTTTTCTCTCAACTGGTTGATGAAAATCACGGTACATTTTGTTCTTGAAATCGTAGCGGTAAGCTTTCTTAATGCCTGAGACATTAATCTTGCATGAAGACCCATTTTGGAATCTCCCATTTCACCTTCGATTTCTGCTTTTGGTGTAAGAGCGGCTACAGAGTCAATAACAACGATATCAATTGCTCCTGAACGGATCAAATTATCTGCAATCTCTAAAGCCTGCTCACCGTTGTCAGGCTGAGAAATGATCAGGTTTTCAAGATCAATTCCTAATTTTGCAGCATACGTTCTGTCGAAAGCGTGCTCTGCATCAATGAATGCTGCAATACCACCTGCTTTTTGAGCCTCAGCAATAGCGTGAAGGGTCAACGTTGTTTTACCTGAAGATTCTGGACCATATATCTCAATGATTCTTCCTTTTGGATATCCGCCTATCCCTAGGGCAATATCCAAACCTAAAGAACCGGAAGGAATGACTTCTATCGTATTGTCTATAGATTCATCACCTAAAGTCATTACTGTTCCCTTCCCATATGTTTTATCTAGCTTGTCAAGCACTAAAGCGAGTGCTTTTTTCTTATCATCAATGTTACTCATCTCTATTAAAATAATTTCTCAAAAATACATAATTTATAGATCAAAAGCTAATATTATTTGTCTCTGAAAGCTGTTTTAAGAGTTAAAAAATGATAAAATTTTATTACTGATCTCATTCATAACGAAGCAGATGCAAAATGTGGTATGGATCATGGAAAAAATTGCAGTCTGTTAGTTAGGATGGGATGCCGGAAGCTGAAAGAAGGGAGTTGTTGATGTCTGTAAAATGTATTGAACTTACTATTACTTTTACTAAGTGAGATTTATTGTCCAATAAAAACTTCCAGCTTCGGGCTTTCTGACTTATTCTCCTAATGAAAATTTGAGTTTTTAGTGATGGCAAGATAATCTTCCAGTACTTTCATCTGATCTTTGTTTCCTCTTTTTATTCTGGCATTACGGCTTACCAGGCTGTCATAAATTGTGTTGAAAAATATTTTCGATTTTGGAAACAGATTTCTGAAAGGAACTTCCGGAATTTGTAATCTTTTACACACTTCGTCATCTAAAAGAAACCAGGTACAGCAGATATGCAGATATCTTAAGTTTTTTCTCTGGAATTCAAATTTTAAAATAGGATTTTCCAAGGATTCATCCAGCAGAGAATGAGCCAGAAGAACAGAATCTTTATCAGAAGGCGGCTGAACGGAAGTCCATAAATAAAAATATTCCGTTGCCTGTTTCTTATCATCAGGAAGAAGCTGTTCCGGAATTCCCAAAAGGTAACCCACGTATTTCCAAAGATGGAAAATTCCCTGTTCTTCTTCAACAGAAAAACGATTTCCCAGCTTTTTAAGACTATGAAGGAATACCAGACTGAACCCGATATACGTTGCCATCATATCCCATGAATTGATAGGCTCTCCCCAATTTTCAGTGTTCCAGTCTTTATAATGTTTTTTAATGGAAAGCCTTGCGTAAGAATGAATCAAACGGGTTTTTATGGCAAATTCATATCCTTTTGCATGGATTTCCAATGCGTTGTACCGGGTAGCATTCACCCAAAAGTCCAATGTTTCAGAAAGCCTTTTCACAGCTCCTTTCTTCAAAGCTTCTGTAACAATTAAAGGTTTGTTGAGGTAGGCATAATCATAACCACCAATCAGACAATAATCCCTTAATGAAATTAATGAATCAAGATTGCTTCTCATGCAGAGTTCAGCTCCGCTTTTAAGCAGGTTATAATCCAGCCAGTCCGGAACTTTTTGAGTTTGGCTGAACATTTTTTTTACACTTTCAGGAACATCATCAGTTTCTGAAACCCCATTTCTGATGTAATGTTCAATTTCTCTGGAAGCCTCCTGGAATTTTTTAGTGAAATAAACATCTTTTACCACCTCGTCACCGATCTCATCCGTATGATGAAAATAGGGAGCAAATTTTTCAAATTTTTCAAAACTCACTTCTGCCCCGGAAAATTCTATAAGCTGTTTTCCATTGCCATTTTCCCAAAAGTTCCTGAAATGGGGAGCGTCTTTAAAACGGGGTTGTATCATGTTCATTCCTTTCCCCATAAAAGTACAAGTTTTATGCTGAAATGTTTTGGTGAGATTTGTCAGCTATCTAGGAAAAACTTTTATGAAAAATACCACAAACGTGTAATTTACTTGTGTTTATATAATTTGAAACTTTGTGTAAAACAAAACTAATAACCATGGAAGCTCAGATTTTAAAATGGCTTTCAAAATTTTAACTAAAGGATTAATCTAAAAAATATATGATCATGAAAACAAAAATTTTATTACTGTTTCTGCTTGGTTGGGTGGGGATGGCGTTTGGACAAAAAAAAGACAAAATAGACTCAATTACAACTCAATTGACAATACCTGAAATTGAGACCTTATTATCTAAGGATGAATTTAAAAAAATTGTTAATAAAGAATTTAATTCTGTTATGAATAGTAGTGGTAAAACTACAATTGGAAATTATGCTGCGGCAGATATCAACGATGGGCGTTTGGTTTTTAATGCAACAAAGAATTTTAAAAATGGAGATATGCTTTCAGTAAATGCAAGTGGAAGTGTTACAGATGGTTTTTTTGCAATATTTAATCAATCAAAAATAAATAGCAATGTCGGTGTCAATTTCAAATACAATGTGAGACTAAAATCATCTTCTATTTTATTTCATGAAAGAGAAATCAAAAATTTATCTAAGAAAAAATCTATTGCTACATCACAAGCTAATGTCACAAAATCATTATACATAAAAGATTCAATATTACTATTTTCAAAATTGAAGCTATTAAGGTCAGAAATCTCTGACATTCAGGAAAGACTGAAAGCAGCCAATTTAGATCCTACTGCAAAGGCAAGGTATGAGTATCAAATAGCTTTGAAAAATATGCAGACCGATTCTCTTTTATTAAAGAAAGAGTCACTTCCGTCTTTAAAAGAAATAGAAACCTTAAGTATATCTAAGGAAAAAAACGGTGTAGCTAATGCCATTGATAACTTTAATTATACTGGTATCTTCTTTCATTGGATAAGTTTAGGAGCAGGATTTCAGAATAATAATTTCAACTATTTTACCCCATCTTTATCTTACGAAAATCAAATAACTAAAAAGAATTATGTGGGTTGGAAAGGTTCAGTTGAATACAATTATTATGAGTGGAATCAGTACAGCAAACCAACTCATTATTTGTTGATAGGCTTTTCAGGAGGGATTGATGATAATTTTTCTAATTTGTCTAAAACTGAAATTAATGAATCTTACAATTATGGGGAAACTTCATCAGGACAAAGAACCTCAACCAAAAAATTTAATGCTTATCAAGGAACATACAAAACAAATCTATCATATAGCAAGTTGTATATTGATTATTACAGGTTTTTTTTAGAAAATACAATGGCATTACACATTTATCCACAAAGTACATTTAAAGAAGAAAGTAAACCACAATATGATGCAGGAATAGGGTTACTATACTCATTTAAGGATTTGAAAAAAGATAAATCTAAGCTGCATGTAGAACTTTATTTCAATCTTATTGATCTAACTAATTCCAACGATTCAGAGTTAGCTTTTTTAAAGCGAAACGAAATTGGGCTAAGATTATCAATTCCAGTAGCATTTCTTAATTTTTAAAATATTTTATTATGGCAAAAACGACAAAAAACAAACGGAAAGACAGAATCCTTTATCGTGCGGACTGTCTTGATTGTCGCAAGTATGTAGGGAAAAAAACGACACGCATACAAGCGGAGGAAGATAGGGATCATCACAAAAGTGAACCTAATAACGAAAATCATAACGTAGAAATCGAAGTTATACAACATTCCTATTTGAAATAACTAATTTTGATAGCATTGTATGATTTGAAATATTAAAAAATCAGTTTTAACTGATTTTTTCTTTCTACGTTTGTAAGAGGCTAAAATAGAAAATGATAAGGATACAATAAAAGAGGAAATTCTATATTTAAAATAAAAATACAAAGCCAAAACAAAAAACCTTCCCATCGGGAAGGTTTTATATTACTTATTGCTTATCGCTCATTATTGATTATAAAGAAGCCGCGTGTACAAGCATATCAACTAACTTGTTAGAGTAACCCATTTCGTTGTCATACCAGGAAACAAGTTTTACGAAGTTAGGAGAAAGCATGATACCAGCATCTTTGTCGAAGATAGATGTTCTCTTATCTCCTACGAAGTCCTGAGATACTACTGCATCTTCAGTATATCCTAGGATACCTTTCAATTCACCTTCAGAAGCAGCTTTGATTACTGAACAGATTTCTTCATAAGAAGCAGCTTTTTCAATTCTCACTGTTAAATCTACTACAGAAACGTCAACAGTTGGTACTCTGAAAGACATACCTGTTAATTTTCCGTTTAGTGAAGGGATTACTTTCCCTACTGCTTTAGCAGCACCAGTAGAAGAAGGGATAATGTTATTCAGAGCAGCTCTACCACCTCTCCAGTCTTTCATTGAAGGACCGTCAACCGTTTTCTGAGTAGCTGTTGTAGCGTGTACAGTAGTCATCAAACCTTCTACGATTCCGAAGTTATCGTGGATTACTTTAGCTAAAGGAGCTAAACAGTTTGTAGTACAAGAAGCATTTGATAAGATTTTGATATCATCAGTAAGTTCTTTGTGGTTTACTCCCATTACGAACATTGGAGTGTCATCTTTAGAAGGAGCAGAAAGGATTACTTTCTTAGCACCTGCAGCAAGGTGTTTTGCAGCGCTGTCTTTATCAAGGAATAAACCGGTAGATTCTACTACGTAATCTGCACCGATTTCGTTCCATTTTAGGTTACTTGGATCTTTTTCAGCAGTTACTCTGATTTTTTTCCCGTTTACTACAAGATCATTTCCTTCTACAGAAACTTCACCTGGGAAAATACCGTGTACAGAGTCATATTTTAACATGTAAGCCATGTATTCTGCATTGATTAGGTCATTGATTCCTACAACTTCAATGTTGTCTCTTTCAGTCATTGCTCTGAAAACAAGACGTCCAATTCTACCAAAACCGTTGATACCTACTTTAATTGTTGACATAATAGTTTGTTTTTATTAGATTATAAAAATAATTAGATTGCTAAAATTTCTGAAATCAGTAAAAGATCTTTATTGATTTCATTATGTTTTTTAATGGCTTCTTCAATTGGCGTATACGTCAGATCGTTGGAACGCATTCCTGCCATTACATTGGTTTGTCCTTCCATTAATCCGGTTACGGCTCCATAGCCCAGTCTGCTGGCCAAAACTCTGTCTGCACAGCTTGGAGAACCACCTCTCTGCATATGTCCCAAAATCGCTACACGGATGTCATAATCAGGGAAGGTCTGTTTGGTTTTTTCTGCAAGTTCGTACACATTGGCTAGTTTTTCACCTTCTGCAACCACCACAATGCTTGATGCTTTTCCGGTTTTTTCCGCATCCCTGAATTTCGTGAAAAGCTCATCAATACTGTCTTTTTTCTCAGGAATTAAAATATCCAGAGCTCCAGTTGCCAATCCGCTGTTTAAAGCAATAAAACCAGCATCACGACCCATTACTTCCACAAAGAAAACTCTGTTGTGGGAAGTTGCCGTATCACGGATTTTGTCAATGGCATCCATTGCCGTATTCAATGCAGTGTCGTATCCGATCGTATTATCAGTTCCGAAAATATCGTTGTCGATCGTTCCCGGGATACCGATTACCCTGATTCCGAACTCTTCATTGAAGATCTTGGCACCGGTAAATGTTCCGTCACCTCCAATACATACCAATCCGTCAATTCCCAGCTTTATACAGTTGTCATAAGCTTTCTGACGGCCTTCTTTAGTTCTGAACTCAGCAGATCTGGCAGATTTTAGAATGGTTCCACCCTGGTTGATTATATTTTTTACGGAACGGGCTCCCATTTTCAGGAAATCATTATTGATAAGGCCGTTGTAACCTTCCCTTACTCCGTAGCATTCGATATTATAGTAATTGGCGGTTCTTACTACCGCTCTTAACGCCGCATTCATACCCGGAGAGTCACCTCCTGAAGTAAGAACTGCAATTTTTTTTACAGCACTCTCTTTCATCAAGTAAAAAATTTCGAAAACAAATTTACAAAAACAAGTTCAGATTATCGTAGTAAGTTTCCAATAGTTTTGAATATAAATTATTAAAAGCTTCTGAAGTTTGTAGGTTTAAAAAAATATCGTGCAGTTTTTGTTTCCGAAGTGTTGATATCAAGGTCGTACCAGGGCGTAAAATAGGGATTAAACGGATTTGAAAGTACATGAACCGATTGCGCCGGGGTGAATCCTTCACTTAATAAGAATAATCTTTTTCCTTCCTTATTCCGGCAGACACCGGAAATAAAAACAATGTGTCCGGGACTTCCCGGTGTGATCAGAATATCTCCTGTTTTCAGATCTGAATTTTTATTGACGGGTTTTGTTTCTTTATTTAATGAAATCGTTCCTGCATAATTAAAAATGACATCCAGATAATTTCTGAAACTCTGATAAGAATCATCAAAATACGCAGTTCTTCTGAAGTTGACAGAATTTCCGCTGACAAAAGCTCTCGTTCCGTTTTTATAATCATTCCAGCTGAAAAGATCACCGCTTGTAAAATGAAATTTAATTTCGTTAAATTTTTTTGCCTTATAAAGATATTCAGCTCTCATTCGGATGACTGCATCAGCACATTGCTGAAGATCCTTATTTCCGGTATCAATATCAAAAACCGCTTCATGAAGATGCTGGGTGGAGATAGGCGTTCCATCGTATTTTAAAATCTGACTCCCGTAAGGTTTCAATGTGAAATTTTCAATAAAATGACCGAAAGAACCAGGTTTTTCTTCTATCCACTCATACCCTTCCGGAGGAAAAAATCTTTCCCGGATAGTATTTTTATTTTTATTGATTTTTAAAGCATTTTCAGCAATTAAATGCTCATTCTTATCCGGTTCAGGCAGTAAACGGTCTGCAAATTTTTCTTTTGTACAGCCAGTGTAAATGAGAATAACAATGATTCCTGTAATAAATTTTTTCATGCGTTTTTAGTTAACGCAAATATCTTTTTTTTTCGCCTATCTGCCAATATCTTATTTGAAAATTTAGCGGTTCAACGACTCCTCTTTTTCAGGAATCAATAATTTTCCCCAATCATTCAGCTGCCAGAGGATTTCCACCAGTTTTTCCCCAAGTTCTGTCAAAGTATATTCTACTCTTGGAGGAAGTTCATTGAAAGACTGTTTCGTTAAAATACCGTCTTCCACCATTTCACTCAGCTGCTGAGTCAAAACCCTGCGGTCCACTTTTGCAATCCCGCGTAAAAACTCACTGGGACGTTTTTTGCCTTCATTAATCTGCCAGACAATAGGAATTTTCCATTTTCCACTGATGGTATTAACAGCAACTTCCAATGGACATATTTTATTTTCTTCAGCTCTTCCCTTTGTTTCCATAAAATTGACTTTTTTATCCCAATGGGGGAAAAATGTGCGGTATTGTTTTTCTCCGCCCACTTTCAGACTTTTGTAAAGGTAATCATTAAATAGTATGACAGAAAAACGAAAAGGAGCCCGCTCCATCAAAGATATTCCAACGGATATTCTGGAACAGCTGAACAGAGGAGAAATTGAAACCGCCAATCTTACGGAATGGCTGGCAGTAGATCAAAGGTTGCTGTTGGAAAATCTGCTTTTACAGAATGATCGTAGGGAATATTTGACACCCGTTTTAGAAAATGTAAAGCAACTGAAAAAGCAAACTGTCAATACCATTAATGAAACAATAGGAATTGGCTTACTTAATCTGGCTGTGAAAAATAAGGATAACGAATTTCTTTTGAAATTGTCAGTTCATCCCGCAGATCTGGTACGTTGCTGGGCAGCTTATACGATTGGAAGAAATAACGGTTTACAACTTAAGGAAAAATTAAACAAAATTCAGCCATTTGCTTCTGACTCTCATTTTGGAGTGAGGGAAATCTGCTGGATGACAGTACGTCCGGATATCGCCAGAAATCTTGGGGAAAGCTTATGTATTTTATCAGAATGGACAAGGCATGACAATGAAAATGTAAGACGCTTTGCCAGCGAATCTACAAGGCCAAGAGGAGTTTGGTGTGAACATATAGATACTTTAAAACAAAATCCGGGACTTGGACTGGAAATTCTGGAACCTTTACGATCAGATCCATCCCGATATGTACAGGACAGTGTCGGCAACTGGCTGAATGATGCCAGCAAATCTCAACCCGAATTTGTAGTGGAAATCTGTGATGAATGGCTTCGGGAAAGTCTGACAAAAGAAACGCAGTATATTGTAAAGAAAGCGTTACGGACCATCAGAAAGTGAGAGTTATCCACAAACTGGGAATGTTGATATAGTTTTTGAATCTTTAGATTGCAGATTTACATGGGTTTATAATATATTTTATATTCCTTTACTTTCTGGAACTGGCTTTATTTAATCTATTTTTATAAGAAAATTGATGTTGAATTATTTACAATGTTAACGGTATGTTAACTCAAAAAAGTTATCCACAATATGAGTTTTCCATTAATGTGGATTTTATCTCCCATAAAATGAACAGGTTATAAAATATGGATCAAAAAATAATTTGAAACCGCAGTTTTTATCGTCGAAATAAAAAGTTATCCACAATATGGAATTCCGGCTACCATTTTTCAGTCAGATATTTCCAGTATCTTTTGGGAACATGCTGAATATGGAGTTTCATATTTTTCCTTTCTACAATATTGGTTTTTGTGAAATATCGCTGCCAGAGTATCTGATAATTATTTTCCTCATCATGAAATTTCTGCTGATAATTATGGAGAATAATTTTTTCATCAGGATAGAAAAACTCACAATCGTTCAGATCATACAGAAGTCCGTAGTTTCTCCGGAGATCGTAGATCATCCATTTCTGATCCTGGTATCGGCCGTGAAAATGTTTTCTGATTAAAGGAAGAATATTGAAATCAGGATCTATTTTGGAGAAAAAAACACCATCCTGCATTTTTTCAAACCGGACAAAAGCCGTCATTCTGTGTCTTTCCCGGTCTACTGATTTACAGATTTTTGAAATTTTTAAAACATCATTATCGGCAAAGTTTTCAAGAATATTATTTTCTGGATTCTTCACCGACTGTCTTACCGCAGATAAAATAAGGCTTTCCAGCTCCGGATCCTCAGATAAAAAAACTTTCAAAAGTTTGTAAACTCCCTGTTTCCCAATATTCTGCTCCAATTTGTTGAGAACCCGCTCAGACTTTTCTGTCTGAGTAATAACTTCATGAATTTCTGCAAAAATATTTTCCTGATGAAACCTTCCCCTGCTTATAATTTCTACATCTTTATAACGATATTCGAAAACTTCAAATACTGCAGTGAAAAGACCGTCAAAACTTCCATCGTAGAGTAGAGTTGTCATGTGTTGAATTAAAATTTGTGTGTGCTTGTCATTCTGAACGAAATAAAATGAAGTGAAGAATCTAGAGATTCTTCCTTCGTCAGAATGACAGTCGTGTTGTATTATAAATTAGTGTCCATTTGTGAAAATATTGGTGTCATTTGTGTTTAAAATCAAAACAAAGTCAGCTGTTGCGAAAACTGATTATGAAATTTGGATGAGCTTCCACCTATGAGCAGTTTCCTGAAGTTCTTATCCGTTAAATATTTCAGGTAGGCATTCCCAGCATTAAAATCTATGAAATATTTTGCCCGGTTGACGGCCGCTCCGAGTTTTTTCAAATGATCCATCGTTAAAATCTGAAAACGTCTTGCACTCACAATTTTCTGAGCTGTTTTAACACCAATTCCGGGAATTCTTAAAATCGTCCGGTATTCGGCAGTCTGGAGATTCACCGGGAACTGATCCAGATTCCGTAATGCCCAGCTTAATTTCGGATCCATTTCCAGATCAAGAAAAGGAACATTGGGATCTAAAATTTCTTCTGCTTTAAAACCATAAAATCTCATCAGCCAGTCCGACTGATACAATCGGTTTTCCCGAAGCATTGGAACTTCCGTCGTTAAAGAAGGCAGTCTCCGATCTTCCAACACCGGAACATATCCGGAATAATACACCCTTTTCAGATTAAAATTTTTATAAAAATGATCTGCCACTTTGATGATCTGTAAGTCATTTTCATTGGTTGCTCCCACAATCATTTGTGTAGACTGTCCGGCCGGAGCAAACTTCGGAACCTTCTTAAGAATTTTCTTTTCATCTTTATATTGAATGATGCCTTTTTGAATATACCGCATCGGGCTGATCATATCCTGTCTGTTTTTTTCAGGAGCCAGCAGTTTTAATCCGCTTTCCGTAGGAATTTCAATATTGACGGATAAACGGTCTGCATACAACGCAGCTTCCTGCATCAGATCATCACTTGCCCCGGGAATAGATTTTAAATGAATATACCCGTTAAAGTTCTCTTCCAAACGTAGCTTTTTGGCAACTCTTACAAGCCTTTCCATGGTTGTATCTGCATTTTTGAAAATTCCTGAGCTTAGAAATAGCCCTTCAATATAATTTCGACGGTAAAAATTGATGGTAAGATCTACCACTTCTTCTACCGTAAAAGCAGCTCTTTTGATATCATTGGAACTTCTGGAAACGCAGTAAGCACAATCATAAATGCAGTGATTGGTCAACAGAACTTTAAGCAGAGAAACACATCTTCCGTCTTCTGTATAGGTATGACAGATCCCGCTTGCAGAACTATCTCCCAATGCTCCTTTTTTATTTTTTCTTGTACCTCCGCTTGATGAACAGGAAACATCATATTTCGCAGCATCAGCAAGGATTTCAAGCTTTTCTTTAAGACGGTCAAAATTCATGTTTAAAATGATTTGGTATGTTTTGTATCTGAATTGTAATTTAATATTGGTCAAATTTAGTTCCAAAATTGATAAAAGTCAACCTTTTTTCATAGAAGTTATCAACAAAAAAGAGTCTCAAAATCATTATATTTACGGCTCATTAAAGTTTATATCATGAATCATAAACCAATCGAAGGTTTTTCCAAGCTTCCAAAGCAGGGGAAAATCGAATGGCTCGTAAACGAATATCTTGAAGGAAACCAGGAATATCAAAATATATTAAAACAATACTGGAATGATGATGCAGATCTTCAGAAGCTTCACGAAGAATTTTCTGAAAATACCATCTCTAATTTCTATATGCCTTACGGAATTGCTCCGAACTTTTTAATCGACGGAAAACTGTTGGCGCTTCCAATGGCCGTTGAAGAAAGTTCTGTAGTTGCTGCTGCTTCCAAAGCTGCCAAATTCTGGATCGATAAAGGAGGTTTTAAAACAACGATTATCAATACTGAAAAACTGGGGCATACCCACTTTATTTTTAATGTAGAACCTCATAAATTATTACATTTCTTTAATTTCAGCCTGAAGAAAAAATTATTTGAAGCTACAGAAGATATCACGGCGAATATGAGAAAACGCGGTGGAGGTATTTTAAACATCAGCCTGGTGGATAAAACAGCAGAAATGCCGAATTATTACCAGCTGAAAGCAAGCTTTGATACCGTAGATTCAATGGGAGCGAACTTTATCAACTCATGTCTTGAGCAGTTTGGAAAAACTTTGAGACAGGAAGTTGCTACCAGCGAAGATTTTACTCAGGAAGAAAAGAATTCACTGCAGATTGTGATGAATATTCTTTCCAACTTTACCCCTGACTGTATTGTGAGAGCTGAGGTTTCATGTAAAATGGAAGATTTAAAAGATGACAGTGGAATTTCTCCTGAAGAATTTGCTTCTAAATTCAAACAGGCCGTTACCATTGCAGAAATAGAACCTTACCGTGCGACTACTCATAATAAAGGAGTAATGAATGGAGTAGATGCCGTTGTAATTGCTACCGGAAATGACTTCAGAGCTACGGAAGCCTGTGCACATGCTTATGCAGCAAGAGATGGCCAATACAGATCTTTAACACACTGTACAACAGATAACGGAATTTTCAGATTCTGGATTGATCTTCCTATTTCTGTTGGAGTTGTGGGAGGACTTACCAATCTTCACCCTCTGGTAAAATTCTCTTTAGCGCTACTGGGTAAACCTTCTGCACAGGAACTGATGAGCATCCTGGCAGTTTCAGGTCTTGCACAAAACTTTGGGGCTTTACGCTCTCTGGTGACCACAGGAATCCAGAAAGGACATATGAAGATGCACTTATTGAATATTCTGAACCAATTGGGCGCTACTGAAGAAGAAAAACAGCACTTTGTAACGTATTTTAAAGATAAGACGGTGAGCCACCATGAGGTGATCAATGAGTTTAACAGAATGAGAGGAAACTAATGCTACAGATCATTTTGCCTATCGTATTCCTTCTTTTTGGATTTTTTCTGAAGAAAACAAACAATGAAGGTTTCAGAAGTTCCAAAAAATTCGCCAATATGTTTATCATACTGGGGATTTCTACATTGGTTGCCAAGTTCATTTTAATGTACTTAAAATCAAAATAGTGAAAAAGGGTATTGTATTTTTCTTACTGATTTCCGGATTAAGTTTTTCGCAGCAGCAAAAAGTGAAAATCACTAATCTGCAGCCTAAAACTGAAGATACCGTTTTTCCGGTTGTTTCTTATCCTGAAAATCCGCGGGTCGAAAATAAAATCAATACATTTCTACAGGTAGATCAGCTGGAATATGTTCCCGGATCTGGCGGAAACCCTTTTAAACTGGCTTCTACAGCAACCAATTCCTATTCCAATTATCTTTATTTTTATAGTTGGGATAAAATTGAAACTCCTGAGAATATTCTGAGTATTGCCATAGATGGTGAAGCTTCAGGCGCTTATCCGGAAGGGTTTTCGATCTGGAAAAATTTTGATATGAGAACAGGAAATTTTATCAATGCTGAAGATTTATTTCAATCTAATTCGGTGAAAATGGTTGAAAGTATCATTCAGAAAAGAGTAAAAAAAAGAATTGCCGACTTTCTGGTCAAGCTGAAAGCAGAAAAAAATCCATCTGAGGAAACTGAAGATCAGATCGCTATGTATGAGGACTGTTTTACAGAACATACTTTAGAAGACATCAGATATTTTTTCGGAAAAGATAAACTGACTTTTGTTGCCGGAAGATGCTCCAACCATGCTATGAGAGCTCTGGATGACCTCGACAGCCATGAAATAGAATTTTCTTTTAAGGAGTTGGAAAAATACTGGAGTCCTTACGCGAGAAATTTAATTTCAGGTTCTGAAAAAACAGAAAAAACCAGTTTCAGAAATAAGCTTTACAAAGGGAAAATAGATGGGAAATATCCTGTCACTGTTTTTATCAGCCGTTTATATAAAGGAGAAAGTGAAAATGATACAAGCTCCTTTACTGCATTGTATTGGTATGATAAAAATAAAAAGCTGATCCCATGGGACGGTAAAATGAAAGGAAATCATATTTCCATTACTGAGAATGATCATTATGATGAAGCTGCCGGCAAATGGATTCCAAGAGCTTTTGTAGAAGCAGATATGAAAGGAAATACAATTTCAGGAACCTGGCAGGATGATAAAACAAAAAAATATTTAACCCTAGAATTAGAAGAGTTATAAAATGAAAACAATCACATTAATTTTTGGAGCAGTTTACGGAATGGTGTCTGTAATCCTGGGTGCTTTCGGAGCACACGCTTTAAAGAAAATATTAGCTGTGGAAAGACTGGAAAGTTTTGAAACAGGAGTAAGATACCAGATGTATGCAGCTTTTTTCCTGCTGATAATCGGATATATCTTAAAATTTGAAACTTCCGCTGAAAAATGGACTTCCATTTTAATGATTGCAGGAACATTTTTATTCTCTGTAAGTATCTATTTCTTAAGCATGCAGGATTATTGGGGAATGAATCTTAAATTCTTAGGTCCTATCACTCCGCTTGGAGGCCTGATGATGATCTTAAGCTGGGGAATGCTGATCTTATATTTTGCTAAAAACAGAATTTAGGGAATAAAAATTAACAGAAGAAGGCGGCTCATACGAACATTCAACCTCTTCAATCTGAGAAATTAGCGGAAGAATAAGGGAAAACAGGAAGATATGTTAAAAATCAAGTCGGTCAGACTTTAATTTTTAAGTCAATAAACTTGAACTTCCGTGTCTTTTTAGTAAATTTGTCAACCTTTAAATATTAAAATAAAATAATAAAAATAATATGAATCTTCACGAGTATCAATCAAAAGAGATTTTATCAAAGTATGGAGTAGCTATCCAACGTGGTTTTGTTGCAAACAACGTAGATGAAGCTGTAGCTGCTGCTGAAAAACTAACTGCTGAAACTGGCGCTCAAGGGTGGGTAGTAAAAGCTCAGATCCACGCAGGTGGTCGTGGTAAAGGTGGTGGTGTAAAGTTCTCTCCAAACATGGATAAGCTTAAAGAAAACGCTCAGAACATCATCGGAATGCAGTTGATTACTCCACAAACTTCTGCTGAAGGTAAAAAAGTAAATTCTGTTTTGGTTGCAGAGGATGTATATTATCCAGGTGAGTCAGAAACTAAAGAATTTTATGTTTCTATTCTATTAGACAGAGCTGAAGGTAAAAATACAATCGTATATTCTACTGAAGGTGGTATGGATATTGAGCACGTTGCTGAAGTAACTCCTCATTTGATCCACAAAGAAATCATTGATCCTGCTTTAGGTCTTCAGGGATTCCAGGCTAGAAAAATTGCTTTCAACCTAGGTCTTGAAGGAAATGCTTTCAAAGAATTTGTAAAATTCATCGGTTCTCTTTATAATGCTTACACAGGTATTGATGCATCTCTTTTCGAAATCAACCCTGTATTAAAAACTTCTGATAACAAGATTATCGCTGTAGATGCTAAAGTAACTTTAGATGACAACTCATTGTTCCGTCACAAAGATTTAGCGGAATTGAGAGATACAAGAGAAGAAGATCCAATGGATGTAGAAGCTGGTGAAGCGGGTCTTAACTTCGTAAAACTGGATGGTAACGTTGCTTGTATGGTAAACGGAGCTGGTCTTGCTATGGCGACTATGGATATCATCAAATTATCTGGTGGTAACCCTGCTAACTTCCTTGACGTAGGAGGTACTGCAGATGCTCAGAGAGTACAGACTGCTTTCGGAATCATCTTAAGAGATCCAAACGTAAAAGCGATCCTGATCAACATCTTCGGAGGTATCGTAAGATGTGACAGAGTTGCTCAGGGGGTTGTAGATGCTTACAAAGCTATGGGTAGCCTTCCTGTTCCATTGATCGTAAGATTACAGGGGACTAACGCTGTAGAAGCTAAAAAATTAATTGACGAGTCTGGTCTTCC
This sequence comes from Chryseobacterium sp. X308, assembly GCF_020733145.1. Taxonomy (NCBI): domain Bacteria; kingdom Pseudomonadati; phylum Bacteroidota; class Flavobacteriia; order Flavobacteriales; family Weeksellaceae; genus Chryseobacterium; species Chryseobacterium sp. X308. The sequence continues at coordinate 141,273 of NZ_JAJFZH010000010.1, read as the reverse complement.
GGTACACTCTGCAATTACTTTAGAAGAAGCAGCAAACAAAGTAAAAGAAGTTTTAGCATAAGCTGAAATTTTTAAATAAAATAGAAAACCGTTCCAATTTTGGAACGGTTTTTTTGTTGGAACGTGAAGGGCACAATTTTGTAATAACTTCAGCGGAAATGTACTACTGTAAACCTAACAGGTTTCTAAAACCTGTTAGGTTTAAATATCTCCAATCAATCATCATAAAAAAGACCATTTCAATACTCGAAATGGTCTTTTATTTTATAAATAATTTTACTTATCCTGATGACTTTCCGGCAAGTTAGTCTCTCCACTTGTAATACTGATACTCGTTGGCGTTACCAGCTGAATTTTATCCGTATCAAAACGTTCTTTAATCCCTAAATAAGCTTGGCTTCTTACCTGCGCAAGATTAGCACCCACTTTTATCCAGAATTTTACCTGGAGGTTAAATGCTCCTTGCTTCAAATCTGTAAAAATCACTTCCACAGTGTCCAGCTTATCCACATTATCAAGATTTTTAACCACATCAAGAATTCCTTTCTGAGCTTTAGTGATATCTTCATCAGCCGGAATTTCAAAATTTAAAATGATCCTTCGCTGTGGAGAGGCCGTAATATTGTAAAACGGAGCATTGAAAACAACCTGATTAGGGATATAAGCTTTCTTTCCATCATCGGTAAGAATTTTTGTAGTAAGAAACCCGATTTCCTGTACGGTTCCTGAGTGGGTTCCTATGGTAATATAATCTCCTACCTTGTAAGCCTTGTCAATTCCAATCAGCATTCCAGAGAAAATACTGGATACCAGGTCTTTCAGAGCAACCCCGGCAATAACCCCTGCAACTCCTAAGCTTCCGATAAACTTCCAAAGAAAACCGCTGAAACCCATTATTTCAAGAGCAATAAAGGTTCCCATCAGCATGATCAAAAATCTGAATACACTGATTAAGGTGACTAATGAACTCTCTTTGCGACTTTTAGGAAAAAATTTATGAAATAATTTTACCGCTGCCTGGCTTAAATATTTGCTGGTAACCAGGAAAAAGGTAAATACTAAAATTCCAACAATCAGCTTGGGGGTAAGTTCAGCGAAGGTGATGTACCAATTTTCCAATACCTTGTAAACAAGATCTACATACCTGAGTCCGGTTTTCTCCATGAATAAAATTTTAATTAAAGATATAAATTTTCATCAAAAAATTTGCCAGTTCCAAAAAGTCTACTAAATTTGTAGACTATAAAGAAGAAACATTATGTCAATCAAACTAGGAGATACAGCACCCAACTTTCAGGCAGAATCATCGGTCGGCGATATTAATTTTTATAATTATCTGGGAGATTCCTGGGGAATTTTGTTTTCGCATCCTGCAGATTATACACCGGTTTGCACTACGGAATTGGGGTATACAGCAAAGCTTCATTCTGAGTTTGATGCCAGAGATACAAAGGTGATTGCCCTGAGTGTAGATGGAGTAGAAGATCATCAAAACTGGGTGAAAGATATTAATGAAACTCAAAATACCATTGTGAAGTTTCCCATTATTGCTGATAAAGACAGAAAAGTTTCTGAGCTGTATGATTTTATTCATCCCAATGCTTCAGCTACAGCCACTGTACGTTCTCTTCTGATTATTGATCCTTCTAAAAAAGTAAGACTGATTATTACTTATCCGGCCTCTACAGGAAGGAATTTTGACGAGATCCTTAGAGTGCTGGATTCTTTACAGCTGGTAGACAATTACCGTGTGGCTACGCCTGTGAATTGGGAAGTTGGAGAAGATGTTATTGTACCTCCAACCATTTCTACAGAAGATGCCCGGAAAATATTCCCAAAAGGAGTGACGGAGATAAAGCCATATCTGAGATACACCCCTCAACCTAATACATGATTTATTTGATTTTTTATAGTTTAGTTTTAATTTGTACGAAAAGCGCCCCGGAAATAAATTCCGGGGCGCTTTCATTTTTTTTATAAGTATTTCAGTGATTACTTAACGTCGTTGATGATTTGTTTCGCTTTAGACGTTGGAAGATAAATCTGGAAACCTAAACCAAAAGTAATTTTGTTAGTGTATCCACCGCTTCCGAATCCTGCGTTCGCATCATATTTCACCAAACCTTCCAATCCGATGTTTGGTGTGATGAAGTAAGAATAACCAGGTCCGAATCCGAAGTTAAGACCGTTAGAAGAAGAACCTCCTTTAGAGATAGACATTCCTCCAACACCTACGTTACCTTCGAAGAACCATCTTCCGTGGTGTAGTAAGTTGTTTACTCCCTGCTCTCCCGGGTTAAGATAGTAACGTCCTAATGCTCCTACATTATATGTAAAAGTAGTGGGTGCATCTTTAGCTCCTTTGAAACCTAAATCTACGTATCCCCCAACTGCGATATTATCTTCGATGAAATAGGCTCCTTTTGGCTGAATTGCAAAGTTATATCCTGCTCCTTCATTTAACCCAAAATTTGCCCCTACAAGGTTACCCCCTACCATCCAATTACCTTTTTGAATCTGAGCGTTGGCAGTTGCTGTTAAGCCTGCTACGGCTAATATCCCTGTTAAAATAAGTCTTTTCATAATTTATTATTTTAATAATTAAATGTTTATTATTCACGAATTATAGAAAAAACAATAAATGTGCCAGACTCTTAATTTTACGTAATTTTTCTAAACAAACGTTAAGATTTTCAGTGAGATATAGTTTATTTTTTTAACCTATCGGCTTTATATGTTATGATAATAAAGAAAATAAAATGGTTGTTTTAAGAAAAAAATGATAAAAGTAGATAATATATCATTAATTATATAAAACACTTATTTTTCTTTGCCCATTCGGAATTTAAATAAATAAAAGGATCACCGAAATGATCAGTCCTGCAATCGTAAATTTGATTCCACGTTTGAATGCTTTGGTCTTAGGATTAAACATCCAGAAACTTGAGATGACGAAAAAGAAAAGAGAAACTCCGAAGAATACGCTTAGAGGAGACATCGCATCTTTAGATTGTGATTTGTGAAGCGAAACCATTTTGTCCAATACGAAAGGAAGTTCCTTTTTGGTGTATTTGGCTTTTCCGGTTGCACTGTCATAAGTTCCCTGCTTAAAATAAAGAACACTTCCTTCTGTTTTTTCCACCTCAAGACCTTTCATCTTAAGTTCTTTTTTCAGCTCTTTTTCTGTAAGATTGGCTGCGATATTTTTTTCATATTTCTTTTCACTTTTCAGGAAATCTGTGTCTCTGTACACCAGAAGAATTCCACTTAACGAATATACAGCCATAATTCCGGCAAGGAAATATCCCAGGTAGCGGTGCGTAATTCTCATGAAACTTCTTGTGTCTTTAATCTTATCCATATCTTATTTTTTTTGTTTTTGTTTAAAATTTCAAAAGTGGAAACTGCAAAAATGCAATTTCCACTTTTAGTGAAAGAATTATTATATAAAGAATTCTAGAGTCTGTATGTCAATGTGAAATAATAATTTCTAGGCGTAATCGGATTCACTGAATAATTCTCGTGAACATTGTAATTTACGACATCAAACAGGTTGCCCACTTTCCCCTGGATAGAGAATTTTTTCCACTCGTAGCCTACTGACACGGAAACAGTCGTATAATCTTTCAGATCAAACATTCTGCTCACGTTATTTCTACTTGTGTTTGTAGATTTTGTATCATTCCATCCGGCAATTCTATCCCCGATGTAATAAATCCCAGCTCCGATTTTCAACCCTTTTACGTAGTTTGTAAATTTATAGAAAACAGAAGCATTTGCTGTTGTAGCCGGTGTTCTTACCAGTCTTTGGTTTTCAATATATCCTTTTTCAGGAGTGTCGGTATATACCGAATTGTTATAAGAAAAACCTCCGATTATAGATAAGTTTTCTGTGGGATTTCCTGTAATGTCCAGTTCTACACCACGGCTTCTCATATTTCCTGCAAATTCTTTAAGATTGGTGTCTGTGGAATTTACAGGTACTCCGTTTGGAGCAGAAGCAAACCAATACGTTTGATAGTAGTTATTGTACATAATCTGGTAAGCCGTTAAGTTAACAGCTAAAGCATTATTCCAGAAATTCTTTTTAATACCAATTTCATATTGATCAACCGTTGATGGCTTTATGCTTTGCTTTGATAAAGTATTTAATTGAGCTTGAACATCTGAAGCAGACTGATTGGTATTTACTGTTCCAAATTGATCTGAAGTATATCCTGCATTGGCTGCAAAAGAATTCGTATAAGTTGCAAATACAGAAAGGTTTTCATTTGGAGCATACACCAAACCTACTTTTGGAGAAAATGCATTGTCAGACGTTGAAGAATTAGCGACTTCAATTTTATCATTTAATGTGAAGCGGGTCGTCAGCGTAGGCATATTTTCTATATAAGACCATCTTAAACCTGCAATTACTTTTAATTGTTTTGTTAAGCTGATAAAATCCTGTGCATAGATCCCGATTCTTCTTGTATTGATCCTGTTTCTCGTACTAAGAGTAGAATTCGGCATATCAATACTTCCCCACGTTGATGGATCATCTAAATACAGAAGATTTCTTGGAGCTGCAACAGTATAAGCATAAGCATCTGCCTGACCGTAATCAGCATCTGCCCCAATTAAAACTTTGTGGTTGATTTTTCCAGTATTGAACTCACCATTGATGTTTACCTGTGCTGAAGTATAATTTTGTTCGTTATAAGTTCTGCCAAAAGGTCTTTTCCATGATAATCTGTTAGGATCTACAGTGGTATCTTTGGTGTCATAGATCCATTGCACTCTTTCAGAAGAAAAATAATCTTTTGTATAGTTTTGGTAAGAAGCAATCGCATTTAAAGACCATCTTTCGTTAAATTGATGATTAAAAGTTACATTCGTGGAAGCTTGCTGTACATTTTGATATTGCCAGTTAGTTCCGTAGAAAGTGTTTCTGGAAACAGTATCATTTAATCTGTAGCTTTGATCTTTTTCCGTAATAGAACCAAGCCCGAAATCAGGAGTAAAATTAGTTTTAAGATAATCTGCTTCCACAATCAATTGTGACTTTGGGCTTAAATTGAAAAGGAAGGATGGATTGAAATAATATTTCTCTGATTCTACAACATCTCTGAAACTTTCAGCATGCTCATAGGCTCCGTTTACTCTGAAAGCAATATTTTTAGATAAAGGACCGTAAATATCAACTGTTGGTTTATAGGAATTCCAGCTTCCGCCGTTTAGCCCGATACTTCCGCCAAAATTGAATTTAGGTTTTTTTGTAATCATATTGATAACACCACCAGCTGCTGTATTTCCAAAAAGCATGGCATTGGCACCCTTTAAAACTTCTACTCTTTCCAGACCACTTACTTCAGGGAAAACACCGCTGTTTACTCTTGAACCATTTTTAAAAATATTATCATTTCCTAAAATGAAACCACGCCCACCAAAACTATCCTGAGAATTTCCTCTGGATGAAGTGATGTACAATCCGTTTACATTCTGAAGAACATCACTCAGTTGCTTTGCCTGCTGCTGCTCAATGATTTCGTGGGTAACAATAGCAATGGGCTGGGGAGTTTCCATTACCGTCAGATTGGACTTTGTTGATAATGGTCTTGCCTGGTTGGGATTTCCTGTTTTGTGAAGATTGATATCCTCAATGGTCTGTGTTCTGATGGTATCTGCTTCAGCATTTTTCATCTGAGAACTCGCTGAAACAGCGATGAATAGAAGACCTAAAGAAAGTAATTGTTTTTTCATTTTATTTTTATGTAGAACAGTTTTAAATAAGGCGCAAATGTAAGTATTTGTTTAGAATAGATAAAAATAATTTTATGATTTAAATCATATTTTTATGAGTGGACGAGATGGATTATTTCTATAGCTCCTTTAGACTAAGGGATAGAGAATTTTTTATGAATATATTTGTTAAAAATTATAATATGCAAATGGTAAAAGCAGGGCTTTGTGCCTTTGGAATGAGTGGGAAAGTGTTCCATGCTCCCTTTTTAAAGGAGCACCCGGGATTTTTTATCTCTGCTGTTGTGGAAAGAAGTAAGGAAGAATCGAAGGTGAAATATCCTGAGGCAACGATCTATCGTTCCGTGGAAGAAATGCTTCAGCAGGCAGATGTAGAATTGGTGATCATCAATACTCCGGTTCAGACCCATTATGAGTACGCCAAAAAAGCACTGGAAGCGGGAAAAAATATTATTGTGGAAAAACCTTTTACGGTAAATGTTTCTGAAGCAGAAGAACTGGTGCAACTGGCTGAAGAAAAAGGTTTGTTTCTGAGTGTATACCAAAACCGAAGATTTGACCGTGATTTTCTGCAGGTTCAAAAAAATCTGAATGATAAGAAAATAGGGAATATTAAAGAAGTGGAAATACGTTTTGACAGATTCCGTACCACGGCCAGTGGAAAGCAGCATAAAGAAAGTCCGGATCAGCAGGGATCAGGATCACTTCATGATCTGGGAGCACATCTTGTAGATCAGGCGGTGCAGTACTTTGGGTACCCCGAAAAACTTTTTGCTGATGTATTTTCTATGAAAGGAGCCGAGTTTGCTAATGATTACTTTGAAATTCTCTTATTCTATAAAGATAATCTGAGAGTAAGACTGAAGTCGTCTGTATTCAGTAAAGAAGGACATTATGCTTACACAATTCATGGAGACAGAGGAACTTTCCTGCAGGAAAGAACCGATAATCAGGAAAATGAACTGGTAGCAGGTGCTATTCCTGAATATGGTAAAGAATGGACACAGCCTCTGAAAGAATCGGACGGCATTTTAAATTTTCTGAATGATCATTCAGAAACCGAAAGAATTCTTACTTCCAGCGAAGCCGGAAACTATATGGATTATTACCAGCAGATTTATGAACACATCGTTTTTGGATATGCCTTACCATCTCCGGGAAAAGAAATTATTCAGAATATGAAAATCATTGATGCTTCTCTTGAAAGTGCAAAAGAAGAAAGAATAGTAAAATTATAAATGATGAATGAGTTCAAAGTTTAAAGTTTAAAGTTCAAGGTTGATACCACTCCAGCCCTCGACACTCTGAACTCATTCATATTCTTAAATGAGCTCTTGGAGCTCAAGCCATCTCATTTCGTGGTTTTCCAGTTTTTCTGAAACAGTTTCCAGCTCTGAAGAAAGAGTGGCTATCTTTTCATAATCAGCTTCGTTATTGAGCTTATCCAGAATTTTTGCGCGCTGTTCCTCCAGTTCAGGCATTTCTTTTTCAATCGTTTCCAGTTCCCTTTGTTCTTTAAAGGTCAGTTTTCTTTTAGAATTGGAAGATTGAGTACCTTCTGTGGAAGAAATTACTTCTTTTACAGGATCAGGTTTTGCCACAGCATTTTTTTCCAATGCCTCTTCACGGCTTCTGGCTTCTCTGTATTCTGAGAAATTACCTACAAAATCTCTGATTTTTCCGTTTCCTTCAAAAGCCAGAACATGATCTACAATTCTGTCCATGAAATATCTGTCGTGGGAAACGATAATCAAAGATCCCTGGAATTGCTGAAGAAAGTTTTCAAGAACCGTTAGCGTCGGAAGATCTAAGTCATTCGTAGGCTCATCAAAAATCAGGAAGTTAGGATTCTGATACAGGATATACATCAGGTGAAGCCTTCTCTTTTCACCTCCGGAAAGTTTGGAAATAGGAGAATACTGTGTCTGATCGTCAAATAAGAACAATCTTAAGAACTGTGATGCGGATAAACTTTTACCATTTGCTAAAGGATAAAATTCTGCAATTTCTTTAATGAAATCAATCACACGTTCATCCTCTTTATAGGTAAGGCCTTTTTGTGAGAAATAACCGAAGGAAATAGTTTCTCCTGTTTCAATTTCTCCTTTATCGGCTTTTTCAAAACCTTGAATAATGTTAAGCAGGGTAGATTTTCCCGCTCCGTTCTTTCCAATGATTCCAACCTTTTCTCCACGTTGAAACTGGTAGCTGAAATCTTTCAATAAAACTTTAGATCCAAAGCTCTTGTCAATATGTTTGAGTTCAAGAATTTTATTTCCCAGACGTTTCATTTCAAAATCAAGCTCCAGCCCGTCTTTTCTGGTGTCGGTTTTGGCCACTTTTTCCGTTTCGTAGAAAGCATCAATTCTGCTTTTTGATTTTGTGGTTCTGGCTTTTGGCTGTCTTCTCATCCATTCCAGTTCCTTTCTGTAAAGGTTATTCGCTTTATCAATCGTAGCATTAAGATTCTCCTCACGTATCATCTTGTTCTCAAGGTAAGTTGCATACGAACCATTGTGAACATACAGATTCTGATCCTCCATTTCCCAGATGATATCACAAACACTGTCAAGGAAATATCTGTCGTGGGTTACCAGAAGTAAAGTGATTTTTGCTTTGTTCAGATAATTTTCAAGCCATTCTACCATATCCACATCAAGGTGGTTGGTAGGTTCGTCCATGATAAGAAGGGTATGTCTGTGCTCGGCTCTTGTTTCTGTTAAAAGTTTAGCCAGCGCGACACGTTTGATCTGCCCTCCGGAAAGGGTTCCCATTTTAGCTTCAAGATCTGTAATTTTAAGCTGGGAAAGAATCTGCTTCATTTCATTTTCCAGATCCCAGGCTTTATGAACTTCCATATCAGCCAGTGCTTTTTCAATAAAATCATTATCTGTAGAATGAAGTGAACGATGATAGTTTTTAAGCGCCAGGATAGGCTCGGAATCCAAGGTCATCATAAATTCTTCAATGCTGAGCTTAGGATCATAGTCAATTTCCTGATCAAATAATACCACCTGGATATCTTTGTTGATAATCGCAGTTCCGCTGTCTGCAATTTCCTTACCCATTAGTATTTTAAGAAGCGTAGATTTTCCACTTCCGTTTTTGGCAACAATAGCTATTTTATCTCCTTCATTGATGTGGAAAGAAATATTTTTAAACAAAACTTTGATGCCGTAAGATTTGGTAAGATTTTCTGCAGAAACGTAATTCATTGGGAATTAATAGTTTGATTTTAATTTTGAATTGAAAGGCAAAAATACGAAAATGTAGCCTAAAACTTCCCGGAACCCCTTTTATAAAAATGAATATTTATAATTTTTTAATAGACTGTGTCCCTTGCCTGCAAAAACTAATCAGTAAATTTGATCAGCAACAATAAAATATACAGTTTAAAAATAGTAATAAATAATACAAAAATCTGATGGAAACAATGAAAAAAGTTATCGTCGACATGGATGGAGTAATGGCGGATGTATATCATCAGCTGGTACAATTTGAAAAAAGAGATACAGGAAGGGAAATTGAAATCAGTGATTTGGCTGGTAAGCCTGAAATAGAGTCTTTTCCCAACGGAAAAAAGCATGTGAATGAAGTAGGCTTTTTCAGAACCTTACCGGTAATGAAAGGAAGCCGTGAGGCCATAGAATATCTTAATAATAAATATGAACTTTATATTGTATCTGCCGGAATGGAATTTCCGAACAGCCTACGGGAAAAATATGACTGGCTGGCAGAACATTTTCCTTTTATCACATGGGAACAGATTGTTCTTTGCGGAAGTAAAAGAGTAGTGTCCGGAGATGTCATGATTGATGATTATCCTAAAAATCTGGACCATTTTTCAGGACAAAGGCTGATATTTACCCAACCTCATAATGAACTGATAGAAAATGATACCTATGAAAGAGTTCATTCCTGGGAAGAGGTTATGAATATCCTATAATTCTGAGTTTAAATTCTTGATAGAGCTATGAATTCCGGAAATTTTTAAATAAATTTAACTAAAGGGAGAATAAATTTAATAAAATGTTGGGAGGCCGGCATATTGAAAATAGATATGTTTGCATCAAACTTTTAACATGAAAATATATTCTACTTTATTCTTCCTTGTGGCAGCCTCAGCCTTCCATGCGCAGGTTGTTTCCGGAATTATTGTTTCTAAAAACGAAAATCAGCCTATTCCTTATGTGAAAATCGGGATTGAGAAAAAATCGACAGGCACAATTTCAGATGAACAAGGAAAATTTTCAATTGATCTTTCCAATACAGATCCCCAGCAGAAAATAAAAATAGAAGTTCCGGGATACGATCTTTATCAGGAAACAATACAGGATTTTAAAAAATATGACCAGCAAAAAATATTTTTAACAGAGAAAACTAAAAATATTAAAGAGATTACAATTAAGCCTAAAAAGCTGGTAGATAAAAACTGGGGGGTCAATACCAAAACAAAAAGTGTTATTTATTCTGTTAACCCGGAATTTGACAAAAAAAGTTTTCTTGGAGAAACAGCTTTAGAATTCAACGCTAAGAAAAGATCCAAGCTTAAAAATATCAATCTGAATATAGCCAGCTATGTTTCTACCGAGCCGGTTTTGATGAGATATAGCATTTACAGTGAAAAAAATGGCTTCCCGGATAAAAATATCCTGGAAGAGGAGATTACCGTAAAGCTCACTGAAGATATGATCAAAGATGGAACGTATACACTGGATGTAAGCGACCGTAACATCTGGCTGCAGGGAAAATTTTTTATCGGCATACAGTTTTTAAAAGATTTTGACGGCAGGATTAAAATCAGTGCTGCTTTGTTCAGAACAGGGTTTATAAGAGAGTTTTATGGTGATTGGCAGAAAATGACCATTGCCGCACCAGCCATTAATATTGATGTGAAAATGGATAAAAACGGAAGCAATAATATGAATGAAGATGATTAATACATATGTAGTTTGATCAGCTGGACAATTAATTAACTGTTCCATACATTTCCCTTCTTTCTAATCCAGTGTCAGCCTTTTTAATGACCACGAATTACCATTGTAGACATCAAGATCCACTTTTGTATTGATGCCGTGAACAATACCGTTTTCTGTGAACTGCCAGAAATCCCACTCGTCATCGGGAGAAGGTGAGGGAACATCATTGTAATTGGCAAGCCATAAAGGGTAGCCTTCAAACTCCCCTTTCAAAAAATCTTTATAGTAATGGTAGTACGTGTAGATAATAGGTTTTTCCCCATAGGCTTCCTCTACAATTTTACACCATACTTTCAGGTCTTCAACCAGTTTTTTGTTGGTTTTACGCTTTGGAATTTTTTCAATATCAAGAATAGGAGGAAGATCTCCGCTTTCAAGTTTCACGTTGTCTAAAAAATTATTGGCCTGGATCACGGGATCTTCATCGGCTCTGTAAAAATGATAGGCGCCACGGATAAGCTCATGTTTTTGGGCACTTTCCCAAAATTCATCAAAATGCTTGTCGGCACTGCGGTTTCCCATCGTTGCACGCATCACGACAAATTCCAGCGGAATCGTTTTATTTCCGATGCTGAGACTATCCCATCTGATATCTTCCCGGTTCTGATAATGGGAAACATCAAAACCATAGGTTTTATCAAGATTGCTGGCTAATATTCTCTGAATTCTTGCTGCCTCCTTTTCACTGTTATGAAGCTTTTTATGCTTAAATTTATTAAAGTACAAGGCATAGTAATAGCTGACGGACTGCTTTAAGTAAAGTCCTGTTCCTACTAATGCCGTTATTAAAATTGCCAGTATGACCCATCTTCGGAAAAAATACTTCTTCCGTCTCGATTTATGGACTTTTTTGGCAGTTTTTTTGGTGTACTTTTTCGGTGTCATAAAGTTTTGCAAAACTAACTTTTTTCACTGCGAAATGCTAAAATAAAATCAGTAAATTTGTGTATTATGGAAACACGCGAAAAAATCATCATTATTGGAGGAGGATTTGCGGGGCTGCAGCTTGCAAAAACATTGAATAACAAGAACAAAAAGGTTATTGTTCTCGACCGGATGAACCACCATATGTTTCAGCCGCTTTTTTATCAGGTAGCCTCGGGAAGGATAGAACCTTCCAACATTTCTTTTCCCTTCAGAAAGATTTTTCAGCAATCCAGAAACACACAGTTCCGTATGACTGAGGTGAAAGAAATAGATCCTGCCAACCATAAAGTCATTACCGACGAGGCAGAATTTACTTATGATAAACTCATCATAGCAACGGGCTGTAAAACTAATTTTTTCGGGAACAAAGAACTGGAAGGAAAAGCTTTCGGGATGAAAAATACCCAGGAAGCCATCAGTATCAGGAATCATGTTCTGATGACCTTTGAAAAGCTGATTATTGAAAAAAGCAGGAGCGATGACGGAAACTGGAATATTGTGATCGTTGGAAGCGGGCCTACCGGAGTAGAACTGGCCGGAGCTTTTGCTGAAATGAAAAAGGACATCCTTCCAAGAGATTACCCTTACATGAATTTCGACCATCTGAAGATTATTCTGGTAAGTTCCACAGAAAAACCCCTTGCTGTCATGAGTAGTGAAGCTCAGGAAAAATCTGAGAAATACCTGAAAGATCTTGGTGTTACTTTTTTGAGCGGGGAAGTGGTAACAGATTATGATGGGGACAAAGTACATCTCAGAAGCGGAAAAGAAATACCATCCAATAATGTGATCTGGGCCGCCGGAGTTACAGGAAATGTAGTAGGAGGGTTTCCGGAAGAAAAATTAGTAAGAAACAGATATATTGTAGATCGATATAATAAAATACAGGGTTACGATAATATTTATGCCATCGGGGATATCGCCTATATGGAAACACCGAAGTATCCGCAGGGACATCCTCAGGTAGCCAACGTAGCCATTAATCAGGCCAAAAATTTAGGTAAAAATCTTTTAAAGAAAAGTCAGGAAGAATGGAAAGAATACGAATATGATGACAAAGGCTCATTAGCGACCATTGGGAAGCACAGGGCAGTTGTTGATCTGCCGTTTATAAAATTCCAGGGGTTTCTGGCGTGGTATTTCTGGATGTTTCTCCATTTAATGCTAATTTTGAGCGTTCGTAATAAGCTGGCCATATTCTTCAACTGGATGTGGAGCTATATCAACAAAGATTCTTCTTTAAGATTAATCATTATACCTACTAAGAAAAACGGAACATTACAATGAGAATTGACATAATAAGCGTACTTCCGGAATTGATGGAAAGTCCTTTCAAAACTTCTATTTTGAAAAGAGCAATGGATAAAGGACTGGTAGAAGTACATTTTCACCATTTAAGAGACTGGGCAGTCAATAAGCACAGACAAATTGATGATGAGCCTTATGGAGGCGGAGCAGGAATGGTAATGATGGTTGAGCCGCTGGATAAATGCATTTCAGAGCTTAAATCTCAAAGAAACTATGATGAGGTGATCTATCTGACACCGGATGGAGTTACTTTGAATCAGAAAATTGCCAATTCATTGTCTATCAAAGAAAATCTGATCTTTCTCTGCGGGCACTACAAAGGAATAGACCAAAGAGTAAGAGACCTTCATATTACAAAAGAAATTTCAATTGGAGACTACGTCCTTACAGGAGGAGAACTCGCTGCCTGTGTTTTGGCAGACTCAATTATCAGATTGCTTCCCGGAGTTTTGAATGATGAGCAAAGCGCTTTAACAGACAGCTTTCAGGATGATCTTCTTTCACCGCCCATCTATACAAGGCCTGAAAGTTATAAAGGTTTAGATGTCCCCAAAATCCTGTTAAGCGGAAACTTCGGAAAGATTGAAGAATGGCGTCACGATGAAGCAGTAAGAATCACAAAAGAAAAACGTCCCGATTTACTGTAAACAAGAATTGCCGGAACGAATATAATTCTTGCTTCCACTTAAATTCCATTTATTTATTATAGATGAATGGAATAATATTTGTTGTTATTTAAAAAAGTGTGAAAAATATTAATTATAGTGATTTTAAATTGAAGATTTATTCCGATTATTCCATGTTTTTTATATTGTCTCAATTTTGGTTAATATATTGAAACTGTCAAATAATTGAAAAATTAATTTATAATGATTTATTTCGTTAGTATTTTTTACTATATTTGAATTGTTTTTTATTGGAAAACGATTTGCTGTTTTGAAAGTAAATCACAAAAAAATGAAAAAAAATAATAAATTTACATCTTAAAGTAAAAAGGACATATTAAATTAAAAGTATAGAAATTAGTGTAGATGGAGCTGTTCTCTTTTTATAATGTTGAAAATTTATTTTTGCCCGATCCGAAACCTGTCCACAAATTAGATCCTACCCGGTCAGGATTAAGGAATTGGGATGAAAAGAGATATAAAAATAAGCTTTTTAAAATCTCGCATGTATTTCAGCTGATGAAGGAGGAGAATGATGTATTACCATTTTTAATAGGATTATCTGAAGTTTCCGGAAGGAAAGTCTTGGAAGATCTTGTGGAGATGGAACCCTTTAATTCAGAATATGGAATTGTACATTATAATTCCATGGATGAAAGAAAAGTGGATGTAGCCATGTTATATGATAAAAATAAAGTAGAGGTAATCGATTCAGAAACCATTACTTTCTTTTTTGAAATAGTAAATAAAAACACAGAAAATTACGACACAACCAGAGACGTACTTTTTTCAAAAGTCAGATATAAAGGGGAAATTATTAATGTCTTTATCGCGCATCTTCCCTCTAAACGCGAAAAAGATATCAATAAACCAAAAAGAACCTTTATATTGAATGAAGTCCGGGAACGGATTATGAAAATTGTAAATGCTGACAAAGAGCATGTTATCTTGTGTGGTGATTTTAACGAAAACCCGGATGATGAAAATTTAGTACAGATTCTCTATGACAATGACCGTGAGAAGGTTTTAATGAACCCTTTTCAACAATTGTTTTCTACAAGAAATTATTCTACTTTTCATTATAAATCTGGATTGCTGTATGATCAGATCATTATGTCAAGATCTTTACTTGATAATAAGACGCTGGCTTTTCAGGATGCCCATATTTTTAATTCTGAAAAAATTCGCAGCAGAACCAGAAATTTTGAAGGACGGCCTTTCCGAACTTATGCCGGTACCCGGTATTTAGGAGGATATAGCGATCACTTTCCGGTTTTTGTAAAATTTAAAAATTTACATTAAAAAACATAAATAATAAAAAAGTAGAAAATGAAAAATTCGAGCAACACAAGCTACCATTTAGATTCTATTGACAAAGAAATCATCTACATGTTGATGGATAATGCTAAAACTTCTTTAGCCCACATTTCAAAAAATGTCGGAATTTCCACTACTGCAGTGCATCAAAGAATCAAAAAACTCGAACATGCAGGAGTTATTGAAAATTCAATATCATTTCTTAATCCTAAGAAAATTGGATACAAAGTAATTTCCTACATTGGTGTATTTTTAGATCAGCCAAGCCATTATCCGGAAGTGGTAAAGTCTTTGCATGATATCAACGAAGTAGTGGAAGCCCACTATACGACAGGAAATTATACTATTTTTCTGAAAGTTCTTTGTAAAGACAATGATCACTTAATGCAGATCCTTAGCAAGCTTCAAAAGCTGAAAGGTGTAACCAGAACAGAAACTTTTATATCTTTGGAACAAGGTATTTACAGACAATTGAAAGTATAACGACATGAACATAGCCCAATATTTGGATTCAACTTACCTGAAAACCCCAGAACAATCAGGTATTTCCCACGAAGAAACACTTCAAAAAGATAAAGAACTTGCTCAGGAAGCAATAGATAATGGTATTTTTGCCGTGATGATTCGTCCGGATTATGTATCGGAGGTGAAGAAATATATTCAGGAAAGAAATTCAAATGTTGTAGTAGGAACTGTAATAGGTTTCCACGAAGGAACGTATTCTATTGATGAAAAGCTTGCAGAAGCTTCAAAAGCAATAGAAGACGGAGCAGATGAACTGGATTTTGTTATTAATTATACCGCTTATCTACAGGGAAATATAGAACTGGTAAGAGAAGAATTTGTAAAATGTACCCAATTATCACTTGAGCATCATAAAATTGCAAAATGGATTATTGAAATTGCAGCCTTAACGGATGCACAAATTGCAGATCTTACCAAAAAGATTTCTACCTGGGCAGAAGAAAATTTCTCTGAAAATGAATTGCCGAAAATTTTTGTCAAATCATCAACAGGATTTTATCAGACTGCCGAAGGAAAACCTAACGGAGCAACCTTTGAAGGAATAACAATTATGCTGAGCAATGCCGGCAAACTTCCCGTAAAAGCAGCAGGAGGAGTAAGAACTCCCGAAGATGCTGAAAAAATGATCAAAATGGGGGTTAAAAGAATTGGAACTTCTTCAGCTCTGGGATTAATTAAAAACGAATCTTCATCAGAAGGATATTAATATCAGATTCTTAATATAAAAAAACCATCAGTTTTGCTGATGGTTTTTATTTTATAGCTGTGCCTGATATTCTTCATAGAACTGTTGGGTTTCTTTGATCAGGCTGTCCATTTCTTCCATAGTGAAAACTTCCAGGAATTTTTTTCTGAACTCCTTGAAATGGGGAATTCCTCTGAAATAGTTGCTGTAATGCTGTCTCATTTCAACCAGACCTAGCCTTTCTCCTTTCCATTCAGCACTCCATTCTGCGTGCTGACGAACAGCCAGTAAACGGTCTGAAATGGTTGGCTCAGGTAAATGCTCTCCTGTTTTAAAGAAATGCTTGATTTCATTAAAAATCCACGGATATCCAATAGCAGCACGACCGATCATAATACCGTCACAGGCATACTTTTGCTTATATTCTAATGCTTTTTCAGCAGAATCTATATCACCATTTCCAAAAATCGGGATCTCAATATTTGGATTTTGTTTAATCCTTGAAATGTGTTCCCAGTCTGCTTCACCCTTGTACATTTGAGCACGGGTTCTTGCATGTATCGTAAGGGCTTTAATTCCTGTTTCCTGAAGGCGTTCTGCTACTTCATCAATATTAATGCTGGTACTGTCCCATCCTAAACGGGTTTTTACAGTAACTGGAAGATGGGTAGAGCTTACAACAGCTTTTGTAAGACGTACCATAAGGTCGATATCTTTCAAAACCCCAGCACCTGCTCCCTTGCAGACAACTTTTTTTACCGGACATCCAAAATTAATGTCTACCAGATCCGGATTTACCGTTTCAACAATTCTTGCAGACATGGCCATAGCTTCTTCGTCTCCACCAAAAATCTGTATCCCAACGGGTCTTTCATAATCGAAAATATCCAGCTTTTTACGGCTCTTGATAGCGTCACGAATCAACCCTTCGGAAGAAATAAATTCCGAATACATTAAATCTGCACCATGCATTTTACACAAACGTCTGAACGGAGGATCACTTACGTCTTCCATCGGAGCCAGCAAAAGCGGAAATTCCGGCAGTTCTATGTTGCCTATTTTTATCATGGTGCAAATTTACGAAATTCTGAACATTCATAAATATGATATTATCTATCGGCCTAAATGATTGTTTTGTTTAGAAATTGGAGGATAGAAAAAGACTTTAAATAGTGAATATAAGAGTTGATTGGCTGCCCACTTCCAGTTGTCCATTGTTAGAAGCTTGCTTTTACCTGCATACTTCCGATATGAATGGTACGGTCGCCGGAATTTCTTCCTTCGTAATTAAGATTCAGCTGTATGAACGAGTTGATAGCCTGCTGGATAAATACACTCCACACCTGGTTTTTTCCGGGTTTAAGGCCATCCAGCATCTGGTTTCCTACAATACTGAAATTGTTTCCTGTAAAATCGTTATTGATAAATGAGAAGTTTCCACGGATAGACGTTTTTCTTCGCTCCCACTGGATGGTTCCTGTAACATCAAAAGCCTTAAGAAGTTCTTCGCCATCCAATCTTTGTTTCTGGCGGAAAGCAGAAGATAATTCAGCCTGAATAGCATCGGTGAATTTATAAGTTGCTTTAGGCTTGGTTTCAAAATTATTCAGACGATAATCTCTTGTTTTAAATAACTGTGAAGAGTTTTGGATATCATGAACCGAGTTTTCCCAATCCACTCTGAATTCTTTATTGAACCAATATCCTATGTTCAGGAAATGAGAAGTCTGCTCACGTTCTTCATTACTGAAATTGGCATTGATGAGATTGTCATTGGTGATGAAACGATAATTTCCGTTCCAGCCTGATTTATCGGTTGGATTAAACTGTACGGAAGCCAGAATATTCTGATTTTTAAGAATCTGGTCACTGTTCTTTTCAAAAGGATTCAGCACAAGTACCTTTTCCTTTTTGTAGAAAGAGTTTTGAGAATTTAATGAAATATTAAAATTCCAACGTTTTAAAAATCCATTCTCAGAGTTGAAAACAATGGCCGGATTGACAAACAAAGCCAATTGCAATTTATTTTTATTGGAAGGAATATAGCGTACAGAATTTGTATAGACACGGATGTATTGGGCGAGATCGGAATATTCGGCAATTTCAAATTCGTCCAGCTGCTGAACGCCGTCTCCGTTATAATCCGTCCATTTATAAACACCTTGTCCGTCTGTAACTTTGATGTACTGGAATTCCCTCTGTGCTTCCTGCCCGTTCCCCAGCTCATAGAAAGCCTGAAGCCGCATCCCGTTTCTGAAAAGCTGCTGGTTGTATAAGATGTTTCCAACAACGAAATCATTATTACGGGTTACTTCACCTTCCGCCCCTGCGTAGAAGAATTTCCGGTAGTGAATCAGGGCATTTAAACTGGTTCTTTCGGTTTTGATAATCTGACTTTCAGCCATGATCCCCAGAATATTGTTCATATTCTGAAGCCTGTTATCACGTACTGAGTCGTTATCCCTCATATATACTTTTGCCAGTAATTTGGTTCTTGTGCTGTCCCCGATTTTCTTTTGTAAAAAGATTTCTTTCCAGCTGAAACTCGTGACATCCATAAGCTGGGTATCGTTGTACTTCTTCTCGTTGTGTTCCATGCTTCCACCAATAGCCCAGCTTCCTTTTTTACCGGTAAACTCTGTTGAAACTCCACCACGGATGAATTTTGTATCCTGAAGAGTAGCATTGGTGCTCAGATAAGATAAATTACCTTTAGTAAAGAATTTTCCCGTTAGCCAGCCAAAGTCAAGGTCGTTTTTAATCCCTTTGTAAGAATCCTGTTCATCCAGATAATTGATGCGGTAATTCAACGTAGACTTATTATTCCATTTATTCAGGAAACTGAAGATAAATCTGTTTTGGGTCTTTTTATTGAATTCCTGGGTAAGGTTGAAATCTCTGGAGAATTCTACATCATTGATACGGTCAAGGATATGAAACTGTCTGTCTATATATTGATATTCAAAGCTTGGCGTTCCTTTCCATGCGTTTTTTGTAAAGCTTTTATTTCCAAAAATACGCCATGCATAGCCGATATTCTGATCAGAATCTTTTGATGAAAATAAATTGACATCATAATTACTCAAAGAGATATCTGCACCTATTTTTCCTTCGTTCAGCAGATATTCAGAGTTCAGAGAGTATACCTGGGATTTCTGAGGAGAAGGAAGTTTTCTTACCGCTCTGTAATCTCCGCCATTAGGACCCACATATTCAAAAACACGCCCGTTGTTGGTAGTCTGTGCAATTTTATAATCTCCCTGATTAGCTCCGAAATAAGTAAAAGAAACCTGATAAAGTGTTAAACTCGAATCCGTAGAATATTCATAGAAATTACCTGCGGGACTTAGTTTGTATAAAATTTTATTGACATCATATTCGGTTACAACTCCTGAAGGGGCATACATCAGGTCAGGATTATTTCCGGCATCAGCCAGAATCTGCTCATCTTCTTTAGACAGATTTAAAGAAAGAGGTGCGTTCTTATTGTCATTTTCCATGAACCAGTTGAATCCCACCTTGAATTTTTCTCTCTGATGCTCAAGCTTTCCTGTAAACAGATACCTTGAATAATTCCTGTTGGCATAGTTATAAGAAATCGTGATGAAATTCTGCTGGAAAATAGGACGGAAACTGGTAAAGGTAACTTCACCGGTGTTGTAATTGATGATATAATCCTGGTTTTCACCGCGCTTCATCAGGATCCCATCAATAAAGACCTGTTCAGAACCGGAGATCAGTGTAATAAACTGTTCACCGTTCTTACCTGTCAGACGGTAAGGTCCCTGGTTACCTTCAACCCCCTGAAAACGGATTCTGTGGAATTCACTTCGTGCAACCCCTGCAGAGATATCTAAGAATGTCTTGTTTTCCTTCCCGAATTCTGTCTGAAACTGAAGTCCCATACTTCTCCTCTGGTATTTGGCAAAATAATTTTTAGCTTCTACAAGGTCAAGATGCCCTGCCCTGAGGATAGATTTATCCTTAATATTAAGCTGCATATA
This sequence comes from Chryseobacterium sp. X308, assembly GCF_020733145.1. Lineage (NCBI taxonomy): Bacteria > Pseudomonadati > Bacteroidota > Flavobacteriia > Flavobacteriales > Weeksellaceae > Chryseobacterium > Chryseobacterium sp. X308. The sequence continues at coordinate 121,121 of NZ_JAJFZH010000010.1, read as the reverse complement.
GATTTTGTCAAACTCCTCCAAAGTCTGGGTATAACCATCAGCCTGAATCGGCAGGTTATGATCTGAAATACTTGCTAAAATAGTAACATCTTTGGATAACCGCCCTGATATCTGAAGATCCATGGAACTTTGTACAGACTGTCCCTGGTTGTTACCAAAAGTAATCCCACGGATAATAGATCCTTTTGAATTAAGCTCTCCTAAGAATCTCTTTTTATCATTTTTTGCCAGTACGGCTTCATCAATAATGATCTTATTGTGCGTTCTTATAAAATCCAGCGTGTCCTTTGCAAAGATGTCCTGCTCCAGCTTTGCCGCAAGAATACTGTCTCTTTTGATGCTGTCTTCAGGCACGTTGGGATTTTTCCATAAAAATACCTGAGCATTTCCTGAAAATATGCCTACGAAGAACAAAACGAATAGAATGACAAAATTCCGCAACTTTTAAAAATAATTCGTAAAAATAATTAAAAAATGTTAACATTAAGAGGTCAACTATTATTAACAAAAACTTAACCTCTTTATTGTCCCTGAAAAAAAATTAGAATGTAGTTTTGTTAGAGAAAGAAAATTATTAACAACAAAAAATAAATCATGAAAAAACTTTATTCTCTTTTTGCAACAGTTGCACTGAGCGCAGTGGTTTTTGCGCAAACAACTTACCTTTGGGACGGTAGTTCTGTAAATCCTATTTCCGGTACCAACGCTACTATTTCAAGTGTGGCATTTGCAGCAACTCAGGGAAATAATAATGGTACTACCAATTTAATAACTGCTACATCTGTATCTACAGGATATGCAGGAGCAAGCGGATCCAGTAATTTTGGTGCTGCAGCTTTTAAAGAACCACTTTCAACTGCAACAAGCACCTATTTTAGTGTTACTGTTACTCCTGTTGCGGGTAACAAAGTAACTTTGAATTCTCTCAATTTCGGGTCAAGAGGAACATCTACCGGTCCTGGAAAGATTACCGTATATTCAAGCATCGATAATTATGCAACAGCGATAGGAACTGTAAACGTTAACAATAACAGTACATGGACCTTGAATAATATTACTTTTTCAGGGAGTAATTTAGTAGGTGCAGAATCAGCTCCGGTTACACTAAGAATCTATGGAAGTGACAGCCCTGGTACAGGAACTCCATCTTTGGGTACTGCCAATTGGAGAATAGATGATATTTCTTTAACGGTTACTGCATCTAGCGCCACTTTAGCTGTTATCGATTCTAAAAACATAAAGTCAGGAAACTTTGTAAAGAACTCTTTCGTTAAAAATAATGAAATTGTTTTCGGATCTGATGTAAAAGATGTGAAGATTTTCAATAGCTTCGGACAGCTTGTAAAAGAAGCTTCTGTAAGACAAAATGAAACGGTAAGCGTTGCTGAATTGGCAAAAGGAAACTATATCGTTACAGGTACAGTAAACAACCAGCCGGTTTCTCAGAAAGTTCTTAAAGACTAATCCCTTTTAAATAAAAATATAAACAGCCGCTTCATTGAAGCGGCTGTTTTTGTGATTATTTCCTGATGTTTAGCTTTTTGTATCTTATATATTTCCTAATTTGGTGGTATTATTTTTGATGTTTTATGATCAATCCATTTCTAAAATTAATACGATGAAAAAAATCTTTACTCTTGCTGGACTTACATTATTAACTTCTTTTTCAAATGCTCAGATTGTGATCAATGAGATCTATGGCGGGAATGCCAATTCAGGAGCTGTATTAAAGAATAATTATATCGTCCTTAAAAATATCGGAACTACTTTGGTTTCTTTGACGGGAGCAAGTATTCAATATGCTCCGGCGATAGGTGCTTTTACAGAATATCATACGCTTCCGGATTTGACATTAGGACCTGAAGAAACCTATTTGATTCAGGAATCAGCGATTGAAGGAGGTGTAGAAAATCTGCCAACACCGGATTTTATTGCAACTACAATCGTAAATTTTGATGGAACTCCCAATAAATCTTCAGGATTAAAAATTTCCAACGTATCAGGAAAAGTTGCATTAGCGGGAAATATAGTGCAGGTCACAGGGCCTTCTGCATCCAATGTTCTGGATTTTGTAGGGTACGGATCCAATGCAGATCAGTTTAAAGGAGACGGGCCGGCTCCTTCTCCCACTACAACCACGGCTATCAGGAGAAATTTAGTAGGAAGTAATGATAATATGGCAGACTTTTCCCTCGAAGGCAGTGTGAAGTCAGGTTTTGTACAAAATCCATTTATAAAAGACAGTAAAGTCGTGTTCGGAACTGAGGTGAAAGATGTGAAAGTTTACGATACATTCAGACAGGTCGTTAAAAAATCACCTACTAAGCTGGCCTCAACTCTTGATATTGCAGAGCTTCCAAAAGGAACTTATATTGTGACGGGAACCATTAACAATATTCCGATTTCACAGAAAATTATAAAAGATTAGTTTTAAATAAGAAAGGACAACCGATAACAGGTTGTCCTTATTTTTTATTTTTCAGAATCTTAATACCAACCTCTTCTCGCTGCATTAATAATGGATCCGAGATTAAGAATTAAAGTGTATCTGATACGCTTCCCATAATCTTTGAATGAAGGTTCAAATCCTAAAGACGACTGTATCGGGAAATACACTTCCAGAAAATCGGGGATGATTCTTACTTTAACTCCGGTGTCCCAGATGAATTTGGCGGGAAGATCTTTGTTTTTATACACTCCCGCATCCGCATATACATGGAAGATTTTCCATACACTTGAATCCACGTTGGCAGAGGTGATCCATTGGTTGACTGTTCCCGGAAGAAAAGATTTAAAACCACCATCAGCTAATATGAACTGCTGGGAAAGAAGCCCGCTGCTGGCACTTTCTCCCAAAAGCGTATAAGAGAATGAATAGTTGGAAACCCTGGAAATCCCATAGTCGAAGAGGTTATTTCTGGTGTTGTTTCTTAAGAAATATCCGGCGAATAAACGTAAGCTCAGCTTTTGTTTTGGAGCAAATTCCCATCTGTAGAAGCCTTCAGCCGTTATTTTATTGAAATCTTCCATTCCCTGGGTGCTCAGGCTGAAACTTTTTTCATGAATCATCTGGCTGTCGCTATAGCCATATCCGATACTCCAGAGGTTATATTTGCTGTAATCATTATTGGCAATCATCTTAGGACTCAGATCCCTTTCAAAATAATTATAGGATACGCCAAGACTTCTGCTAACGGTACTTCTCGGGTTTTTTCTGAAGTTAATAGAAGAAGATATAGAAGTCTTTCTGTAGGCAAGATCATAATCATAATGAAAATAAGAGCCGGAAACCCCGAATGTAAGACTTCTGATAATGCTTTCTGCAGGCAGAATAGAATAGGAGACAGCTCCTGAACCGGTAAGTTTCCCTGTTCCGGTACTATAGGTTGGAGTCACCGAATACAAAAGTTTCTGATCAAAGAAAGATTGATTTTTAAAATTGGCTCCCAAAAGAAATTTATCATACGTATTGTTGAAACGAACCCTTGGGCTGATGTAAATCTCATTGTATTCCGGGTTGGGAATATCTTTTATTAATTTAAGTTTAATTTTTTTTGCATTGGAAAATAATCCTTTCGCATACAGGAAGTTGTTCCTGTAATTGGATTCAGGAAAGATATAGCCACTGTTTAAGGTGGTTTTGTAAATATTCTCTGATGCAGGAAGCGACAGGCTGGTGGTACGTTCATTTTCCTCCGTGTCTATCCAATACGCTTTCTTTTCTCCTTCTCTGGTTTCTGTTTCCAGCTTTACAGGAATAGAAATATCTGTATTTCTTACAATTTTTATTTGCAGGGAGTCATTATCTTTTCTAATGTTTTTTAATTTAAAATCAACCCTGTTCTTTTGTTTGAAAAAGTTGGACAGATAGGCTGTTGATGTATTGTTTTCAGAAAGAGATGACAGGAATTCTTCAGGATTAATTTTTTTTCCGGAATTTTTAGAAATATAATTTTTTACAATCCCATCGAATTGTTCATATCCCATTTTGTCTGCCGAGTAGTTGAAAAGGCTTCCTGTTTCAAAGCTGCTGATGGCCATATCATTGAAATTACTCAGAACAGGGAAATGTTCATCAATTTTCTGATCAAGGTTCTGCAGCATGATATACTGATAGGAAAGTCCGTAGCGGTCCAGAAGTTTTACTTTGGAGGCGTGGAATAACTTTAATGGTTTAAGTCCAAAGATTCTGGTCTCTGGAAGTGTCCCTAGAAGTTTCGTATCAGCGTAGAATTTTTTGAGGTACTGAATTTCAAGATAAGATTTTAAACCATTTTTAAACCAGTGGTCTTTTTCTTTATCTGCAATAACGCCTTCGTCAAGAATTTTCTTGGCAATGATCCCGAAATAATCCATATCGGTTTTTTCGGTCTCGGTAAACAGGCGGAATCTGAATTTCCAGAAAGTAATATCATTATTCCCGAAAAAGTCTTCTTTGGCTCTGAATTTATCTGAGATAAAAATACTTTTCGGAAGATACCCGATGCGTTCCTTGATAAATTTTAATTGTAAAGGAAGATAAAACTCCAGGTTTTGTTTTTCATCCGGTTTCAGATTATATCCAAATTTGATTTCGATTTCCTCTCCGTCAACATTGGTTTTTATGGATTGAAATGCTGTCGGAGAAATTAAAAACTCAGGATCCGAATCGAGATAGCCCTTAAATGAGTTCATCTGAACCTGCGGAAGGTTACCTTCAACAAAACTGTTCACAGGAATATCAAAATTGACGGTCCAGAAAGTATTAAAGCTTACCTGTTCCTCAATATCATGATAGTTTCTTCTGGAAATATTGTCCGGATCAAAATGATCCGGAACAATAAAGAAATATTTTAATACAGTATTCTGGGCGGATGTTCCGTATCCCGTAAAAGTTTTATCGGGAAGCTGCATCCTGTATTGCAACTGTAGAGTGACGCTTTCGCCGGGTTTTAATACATTTTTCAGAGGAATAAAAAGATTTTCATCTGAGAGGGTATTGACAGGAAGGGCTTCATTTTCAGAATTTTTAATGTTCAGTTCCAGAAGTTTTCCCAATTGGTCATTTTTTGCAAAATGCAAATCATTATTCCGGTCTTCCAGTTTTCTGTAGACTAAAGAAGTTCCCCGTTTATTGTACGCGGCAACCCAATTCAGGAGTTTTACGGTCTGCAGGTCTTTCCCGGATTGATTATAATAAACCATTTCCTGGCGGACCTCGAGGTTTTTTTTGTCAGGAGACAGTTTTGTTTCAATGTATATACTGTCTGTCTGTGCAGAAACCTGTACAACTCCCCATAACAAAATAAGGCAAATGCTGATCTTTTTCAAATATTCGTGATAAAGCTCAAATATAACTTATTTTGTATATACTTTATAGCATTTTAACCTTGAATTGTTTTTTTTTCCAAAGAATTAATATAAGCATTCCATCCTTCTGTTTTATAAGTGATGGCAGATGCTTCAGGATCATTGGATTTGTAGATTCCTCTTCCTACGATGATAAAATCTGTGTGCAGTGTTTTGAAAACATGTTCCGGTGTGTTGTACTGCTGCCCTTTACCATCTCCTGAATCCGCAAGATTTACTCCCGGAGTAAACAATAGCAGATCCTCAGGAATTTTATTCTGAGATACACCACCAATGACATTAGGATGAGATAAAGCCACTTTTAAAGCTTCCTCACGATAGCTTGCAGTTGTCAGAGCTCCTTTGGAAGACATTCCAACGATGGCTACCACTCCTACATTTTTGAAACAGTCTAATGATTCAAAACCTCCGATTACCTGTGAAGTTACAAAATCTGCCCAATCTGTAATTTTGAAAACCCCGCTTGTGAACTGAAGTTCCTGTGTATTTCCGATATCAGCAAATTTTCTGTCTTCCATCAGTAAGAACTGGTGTTTTGCAGCAATAGCTTTTAAAGGAGTAATTGTTTTTTCGTATTCAAAATCAGAAATAATATCGATATGCGTTTTTAAAGCAATAATATGCGGACCTACTTTTTCAGCAAGTGCCAACAGCTCCTGAGTTGTAGTAACATCTGCAGAGGCAATAAGGTTTGATTTTTTTGCCAAAGCTGTTTCCAGTAATTTTTTTGAAACGGAATGCTGTGTTACCTGAAGTTTCTGCTCATAAGAAGATCTTGTTTCCTCTTCAAACTGAATATGGTTCCCTTGAAGGAAGTCCTGAATTCTTTTTACTTCTTCATCTGACAATTCACCAGTTTCCTGAAGAATATTGCATACTTCCGAAATATTGAAAAGGGTGTGTACTCTGTATCCTTTGCTTTCCAATAATTGTTTTCCTCCCTGCTCTCTGTCAAGTACCACCACAATGTCTGAAACTTTAAGATCTTCCTGTTCTATTTCAGGAATAGTTTCCAGCAAAGATTTTCCTGAAGTGATCACATCTTCTACCAAAAGACAGTTTTGTCCTTTCTGGTAAATTCCTTCAATCAGCTTCTTGGTACCGTAGCTTTTTGCTTCTTTTCTTTTAATAATTAATGGAATATAGCTTTCCAGAGACATTGCTGTAGCCATAGGAAGAGCAGCATAAGGAACTCCACAGATTAAATCAAAATTATCTAACGGAAGCATTTCCAATAAATAATTAGCAAGATTTTTTAAAATTTTAGGATCTGAAGCCAAAGGTCTCAGGTCTACATAAAAAGGACTTTCAATACCGCTTTTCAGGGTAAACCTGCCGAATTTGATGATGCCTAGTTTGTAACACTCTAAGAAGAATTCTTTTTTACTTTCCATTATTTTTTATTAGATATTGCAAATTTAAGGAATTGAAATAAGGCTTAAAAATTTATCGCCCATTTGTCAATAAAAAACCATCCCGGATTGGCCGGGATGGTATGAAATTGTACATTTTTATTGGAGGGAATGTTTTTTCTTTCTAATCTCTATTATTTAATATACTTTTTCTTTTGTACTTTTATTCATTTTTGATTCTATTTGTTCTGAAGAAATATCTCAATTTCCACTAGAAATTAAGTTTATATTTATATTAATGTTGCAACATCCTATAATACTTTGTGTTGTAATTACTCAGAACATCTAATAAGACTTGCAGGGTTATTATTTAAGTTATTAAAAGGGTTTTTAGTTTGTATGTTTTTCTTTGCAGTCTTATCATAAAAACCAAACCATGTTAAAATTATCTTAGAATCATCAATTATTTCAAAATAGCCAACTGCTTTTTTATTATCTAAATTATCCCAATTCTGCATTTCTTCAGGAAGAGAAATAATCGGAGGGAAATCGGTAAAGTAAAATTCATATTTATTATTACTCATTTTTTTTAATTGAGCATTCATTGAAAACCTGTCAGGTATTGTAAACTGTATATTGTTAATGTCTGTTTTAATACTAATGAATTTATCAGCTTTACAGTCAGTTGACCAAATGGAAGATTTAGGAATTGTTGTAGAATCTTTTATTACTGTTGATGGTTGATTTTCAATTTGATGAATAAGATCTGGAAAGTTTTTTATGAAAAAATTATTATCTGCAAGAGGTGGTAAAATTGATACATTTAGGCTTTTTAAAAAATCCCATTTCTTTGTTTTTAAATTATAAAGGTATAAGTCAGCAATACTTTCTTCTTTTATATTAATACTTTCTTCTGTGCAGCCCGAAGATGTATCTAAGTATTTTTTTGTTATTTGAAAACAAAAAATATTATATAATTCATACTTACCATTTAAAAGCTTAGAAACAATTTTATTTTCAGTTTCCCAATCATCATATTCATATTTATTTTCCTTAAAATATTGATCTTTCCAAAAAGAAATGAGTGTTTTATCCTTGGGAATGAAATGAACAGAGAAATAGCCTTCTTTTTCACAATCTAAATAATTGTAATGAGGATGGTCAGCTGGTGTTGATTCATCCACAGACATTGAATATCTTTTGAAATATTTCTTATTAAGAAAATCAACCTGAGTGATTTCTTTATTAATGACTTTGGTCGTTATATTTTTTTCTTTTGCATCATTTCTACATGATACTAATAAACATAAAAAACTTATTATTGTTACTATACTATTTAATCGGATTACCATTTTTATCAAATTTTGTTTTCATATAATCTTCTGCTTTTACTCTGTATGATCCTAGGTCACGGAAGTTATGGTATCCATCACCTTTTGTTGCTGCTTCAATGTGACAATGCCAGTATTTCTTGTTAATTCCAGAGCCTTTTACTCCATTTAGAAATTCACTGCTTGAAGCATTTCCTGTCGATCCTGATTGGGCTATTTTTTGGCCATGTTTTACTTTTTCCCCTTTTTTAACATATATTTTATTAAGATGACAATATAAGATAAATACAGTTTTCCCATCTTTATCTTTAGATTTTATCATTAAAGTATTACCTAAACTTTTATATCTATATTCGTTCGTCTTAAAAGTATTTACTATAGCTGTAACTTCACCACACATTAAAGAATGTACATCTTTATATGTTGGACCTGAAAGAATATCTATTCCTTTATGCCCTCTTGCAGAATTATATCCAAATCTATTATTATTTTTTCCTCCATTATCTGAACTTATCTCGGGATTTTCCCATACATCAGCATAATGAAAACATTGTGAACAATCTTCTGGACATTCATTTTTAGATTGAGGTTCTTTATTATCATTTGATTCACAACATCCATATCCAAATTCTTTTAAAAAACCTTTTTTTAAATGTAATTCTTTACTTGGTTCAATTAATTCTTCTTTAAGGTTTTTCTCGTAAATGGCCTTTACCATATCAAAAGTATATGATGAACTTTGTTGCCCATACGGGGAGTCTGGTAAACTTGCCCAACATAAACTAGAAATAAGAGCAGCTTTTTTAATATCATTATTAATAATCATTTGGATGATATCTCCTTGTTTCCCTTTAAATCTTTTTCTCCATTCTTTTAATTTTTCTTCTTTTACTGTATCACGAATCTTCTTTTTCTTATCTTTCCACACAACAGGATTATAGAAGCTATCCGAACGGTCTTGGATATAATTGTGCTTCATAATTACTAAGCAGAATTTATCTTGAGATTCTTGATCAAAGCTAGTGATATTATATTTTTTTGAGTAGTCCAACTTTTCAGAATAATGCCAATTTTTATTTTTGTCCTGATAATATCCTGTCAAATTTTTCCATGTATCCGTCATTATTTGATATGCACCTGCAGCTGAAGATGAATATTTACCAGATGTAATTACTTCTTCAGGATGCTTGCTTAAATCTGAGAACTGTTTTCCGCTATATTGAGTAGTGTAGCCATTTTCTGTATCTGTACCTTCTTTTACTCTTAACATTCTGATAAATGCTCTTACTCTTGCTTCGCATTCACATACTTTTTCATCTTTTGATTTATTAGAAGGCTGTGTCTTATCCACCCCTACCGCACTCTTCACCTTCTCCATTTCCAGCAATCCATCCGAATTTACCCCAAATTTCTGAGATTCTGCAGAAAGATCTTTGGAGATAATTTCTATAAAATAGTTTTGTGTATAGGAATTCAGATTGCCGATTGGAAAGCCTATTCCTTTCTCAGAACTAACTTTAGTAATGATAAATCCTGAGGTATCGTATACATCGGCAGGAATTTTAATCATTACACTTCTATAAACTTCATGAGTGGATGTGGAATCATATTTCCAGATGACATATTGGATGTGTTTTCCCACCATATTCTTGGAGTGAATTCTTACCCTAACTTTATCTTCTACAGCTACTTTGGAAAGCTCTTTTCCTGTATCATCAATGAGAACCGCTTCTATAATATTACCTTTAGGATCAGGTTGTTTGGAACCACCTTCTGGTCCGACAGGAAATTTTGGTGTGTGTTTCTCAGGCTGCGGCTTGGGTTGGGGTTGAGGCCGGCCCTTATAATCAGGGTTGGCTACCTCTACATTCACCTGGCTGGCTCCCTGAATTTTTCCGGAGTAGGTGGCCGTAACATAATATTCATGATTCGCTCCTTCATTCCTGTCACCTTTCATCAGAAACTGATTGGCCATCTGACGAAGGATTTTTTCATCAGACATCAGAGGTATTGACACTTCTGCAATCCCTTTTTCATTGACGCGAGCCTTGTAGCTGCGGGTGTGACGGTTGTTTTTGTTAATACTGGCATCGTGGCCTTTCCCAGGAGCGTCATCTTCCCAAAGGTGAAACTCAATTTCTTTATTAAACATTGCGATGCAGTGAGCCTGCGCAATAAGAGTATCACGGTAGCTGGCTGTGTTGAAATCTTTTGCTCCTCTGTTAAAGAGGACTACTTTATCAATCTTCGGAACTTTGTTGCTGATAGGAACTATTCTAAGACTGCCAACCAGTTCTCTGGTGACAGGAAGGCCGGGTAAAATCCCTTTTTTAATCTGATACACCTTCATTTGAAATTCTACTCCCAGCGCTATTTCTCCAAAGTTGTAAGTCACTTTTTCACCGGTTTTTGGTTTTCCGGTGATGTCTTTCCAGCTTCCGTTCTTTTGTTTCTTATAAAGATACCATTCATAATCACCTTTAAGACCAAATGAAAGTCCTGAAGGCTTTATTTCGTAGGAACACACTGTTCCAACCCGGGGATTCTGATCCCCGGCAATATTCCCTGTCATGGCTGATAGAATTTAAATAGCTTCCAGCTGAAAGCTATGGAGACAGGTATTACTTTTCAGATTAAATTGTAGGAGAGGATGAAGGATTATATCCTCATACAGGGTTACATTCTTTTTCATTTTGTTTTTGTGTTTGTTCAAAAACAAAAGTAAAAAAAATCTTCATATAGTGATATAAAAAACCATCCCGGATTGGCCGGGATGGTGTTAAAAATATAATAAACTATTATTTTACGATTTCAGCATCAATGACTTGGGTACCGCTATATTTCTGCTGGGCTTCCCACAATAAAAACTTGTCAACCTCTTTGATGAGCTTTGGAATGGTAAGCGACAATACTGCCAGGTCATCCATGACTCCAAGAACCGGTATTACAAATTCAGGAAGGAGGTCAATAGGAGAGAGTACATATAAAATTCCAAGTAAAGGAAGAATAATGTCTATGGATTTCATTGGATAAATTCCTTTTCTCCACATTTTGACCATTCTGAAAATATCAGGGATCTTTTTGATAAAGCCCTTATGATTGATGGCTTCTTTTGCAAGATTTAATTTTGAATATTTCATTTTGTGTTTGGATTAATAAATTTTTCAACGCTATAAAATTCGCAAATCCTGTACCAACAAATTATAAAATTTAGTTAAAATATTATTTGATAATATTGTCAATGAACTGATGCACAGTCTCTGTGTTCCAGTCTTTTGTAGCGTCCTCTTTAATAAGGATTCTTCCGTTTTTATCCAGTAGGAAAGTGGTAGGAAATACCTTTGGAAGAATTTTCTCAGAAATAGGACTTTGAGCAATATATACCGGAACAGTATAGTTGTTTTCTTTCAAGAACTTCCTTACATCCTCTTCTTTATCATTCATGGCAATTAAAACAAAATCAACATGATCTTTTCTTGTATCGTAAAGTTTCTGAATAGAAGGCCATTCTTTTCTGCAAGGCGGGCACCATGTTCCCCAGAAGTTCAGAAAAACCCCTTTATCTTTAAAATTCTTAAGATTGGTGCTTGGCGCATTAATGCCTTTAAGCTCTATATCATAATCTTCTTCGCTGATATGAACGGCATTTTCAATAGTGGCTACGGGAAAGAATGCGTCTTTCAGAGAGTTTCTTATTCCGGGTACGAAGGCAACCACTCCTATGATGGCAATAATTACAAGATAAATGACATTTTTTTTCATATCTCTTTTTTATAGCAGATCTAAAATTTCCTGAACAGCATCTTTTCCTCTGTTTTTGGCGTAATATATCTGCAGATCGTTGTAGAAAGTATCTTTTGGATACGCTTCAGGATCAGCTTTATATTTCATCAGAAGCTCATATCCATATTTGGGACGCGGCCCCCATGAATTTTTTACATTTAGGTCTTTATCAAGGATAAGGACTTTCGGAATGGATTCCGTACCGTTCGTTAAAAATTGGTTGATTAAGCTTTTATCACTGTCTCTCAGAAAAACTCTTACTTCATTATGTCCTTCAAAAAATCTGAAAAGAGCAGGTACTGTTGCACTTGCGTCTCCACACCATGCTTCGGAAATAATCAGAATTTTTCCGTCAAAGTTTTTGGCAGCAAGTTCTTTCAGCTGATCTTCATCCGGAACGTATTTTTTTACCGTTCTGTCCATTCTCTGAAGTCCCAGCTCATAATATTGTTTATAGTCAGCTTCCTGTTGATTGGCAGGATTTTCTAATCTTTCTTTTGCAATCTGAAGATATTCTTCAAACGAAATTCCTTTATCCCAGTAATTTTTCATTACCAAAAATATTTATGTTAAAAATTATTGATGTTTCTTGTTTTGTTGATCAAAAACAGGTCTGCCAGTACAAACGCAGCCAGACTTTCCACTACAGGAACGGCTCTTGGAACGACACAAGGATCGTGGCGTCCTTTTCCTTCTACAATGACAGGATTTCCGTCTTTATCAATACTGTCCTGAGGTCTTAAAATAGTAGCTACAGGTTTGAAAGCTACGCGGAAATAGATGTCCATTCCGTTGGAAATTCCACCCTGGATACCTCCTGAAAGGTTAGATTTTGTTGTAAAATCTGTATTGAAGGCATCATTATGTTCTTTTCCTGTCATTTTAGCACCACAGAAACCACTTCCATATTCAAATCCTTTGCAGGCATTGATGTTCAGCATTGCTTTTGCCAGTTCAGCCTGAAGCTTTGAAAATATGGGTTCACCGATTCCTACAGGAACATTTTTAATCACACAGGTGATGGTTCCTCCGATTGTGTTTCCTTCTTTTTTGATCTCCTTGATTCTTGCAATCATCTTTTCTGCCGTCTCAGTATCCGGACAACGAACATCATTGCTCTCTGTTTGGGAGAAGTCTAAAGCCTGATAAGGCTTTTCACAGAAAATATCACCTACGGAAGAAACGTAAGCATTGATCTCAATGTCGGGTAAAAGTTGTTTGGCAAGGGCTCCTGCCACTACCCAGTTCATGGTTTCTCTTGCAGAAGATTTTCCGCCGCCACGATGATCCCTGAAACCAAATTTCTGGTCATAAGTAAAATCAGCATGGCTAGGACGATATGCGCCTGCGATGTGATCATAATCTTTCGATTTCTGATTTTCGTTTTCAATGATAAAACCGATGGGCGTACCTGTTGTTTTGCCATCAAAGATTCCGGAAAGAAATTTTACAGTGTCACTTTCCTTTCTTTGTGTAACGATTGCCGACTGGCCAGGTTTTCTTCGGTTCAGTTCATACTGAACCTTATCGAGATCTACCGTTAAACCTGCCGGAAAATTATTGATGATGCCGCCATAAGCCACTCCGTGACTTTCTCCAAATGTTGTAAGACTAAGAAGATTACCTAATGTGTTGAACATGATACAAAATTACCTTTTTTTCTTCAGATAATAAAGTTTCTGGATTTGTTCTATTTATCAGTGTTTTCGATAGTATTGATAACCTTTTGGACTTCCTCTTTTTCTTCTGAGGTCATTTTTTTCCAGATAAATCCTTTTTTGATATCATTTTTATCCGAGAGTTGTGGAAAAATATCCGCCTTCACGTTATCGAAAAAATAAGCCGGAGTGATGGCTGGAAGCGGTGTGTCAAAACTATAAGGATAATGGTGAACCATATTAAATTTAAAATTTCCTACCTTAAATGTACCAAACTGCTGATATTCATACGTTGCAGGCTTATATATCTGTTCTTTTTCAAATCCTCTTATGAAGTTTCCGACTCTGAAACTTGGAAGATATCTCTGGATAAATTCCGGGAAGGATAAAATGGAAATAAAAAATACGCTTAGAATTGAGAAAGTAATAACAGCTTTCTTCTGATCAAAATATTCATGGAAAATAACAAAGAATACCACGAAAAAGACATCTGTGAAAAATCTGTATTGGGCTGAAAAAGCAAGAACTAATATACTCTTTATCAATAATGAAAGACAGATCAGGGTGATGAGCTTTTTCTTTTTTATTAAGGTAAAGACAGTGAAAATGACTAAGCTCAAAACAAAAAGAATGTTGATTTTGGATTTGATTCCTTCCAGAGAAAACCAGTTTCTGATATAATCTGCAGTTGAAAATTTCTGGATTTCCTCATACGTGTACTGCATATCATACGTTTTCATAATGGCAAATTGTGAGGAGATTTTTAAAACCTCAGGATTAGGTTTCCAGCATATTCCTACATCACCAAATGCTAACGGAAAGACCGGATATCCGAATGTCCAGATATTTTTAATGAAGAAAAGCAGTAAGATGATTATTCCTGAAAAGAAGGACCTGAAATGGGCTTTAAAAATAAAAACTGAACTTAGGAATGTCAATACAGGCAGCCATATCATGGTTGGTTTTATGGTAAAAACAAATACTGAAAATGTAAAAAGGAAAGCGGAATTTCTGTTCCCTGCCATGATCTCATTTAAAATAATCAATGAAAAAATAATGACAGGAAGATCAGGACTTGGAGACTGCGAAAAGAGCAGTAATACCGGCAGGAAACATAGATGTATCCAGTTTTTCTTTTCAATACTATAAATACTGTAGATGATAAGCAGCACGGTATTGATTCTTAAGAAAGGGTCAGAGAAATTGGAAAACCCAGCCTGAAAGATATGCCAGACAGACATTTGCCCTAAGGTGAGGTCTACATTAGAAATTCCCTTTACCAGACCATATTCTGTGAGCCATTTCAACGTAGGAATATAATATCCGAAATGGTCCAATATATAAGGATAAAAAGAACCTGCGAATAGAATAACCAGAGAACTTACACTTAATACTTTAAATTCTTTTTTTGTAAGCTGATAGAAATCCTGATAAAGTTTGTTTTTAAAGAAGGAGAATAACCCTGTGAGTATGGAAGGTATTTCTACATTTATATTCAAGGGAGTGAAAAATGAGATAACTGTCCATATCAGACTTAATCCCAGGATTCCGGATAAAATTTTCCCTGAAATTCCCTGAAACAGAACTCCCATTATATTTTCCATGATCTTTCCCCAGCCCATCAGGACAGGAATGATGAAAATGGATGAAAACAGAATCAGTATCATAAAAAAAGATTGCTTAAAAGTAAGCAATCTTTGTATTTTATCATTAAAATATTTATTAACGGGGTTGTACTCGTCCGTCTTTTCTATCCTGTGATCTACCAATAGTATATCCTGTAGCACCTCCTACAACACCACCAATTACAGCTCCAAGTCCTCTGTTTTTCTTAGCCACTATGGCTCCGACTGCTGCTCCACCTACGGTACCAATAACAGTTCCTTTGGCAGCCTTACTCCATCCTTTTTTCTGTGTGGTTCCCTGTGAAGTACCACTTCCGTTATCGGCATAGCTTCCGTTGCTGCCCGAACCGGAGTTTGTGCTTCTGTCTCTATATACTGTTCGAGTTTCTCTGATCACCTGTGGTTTTGAATTATTTTCAGCAGCAGCTCTTGATTTTTTACTTTCTGATATACTGTCTGCTTTTTTCTGGGCTTCGTACACCATTTTTTCTTTTTCAATAGCCAGTTTTTGTTTTTCTATTTCAAGTTGTCTGGCCTGAAACTCAAGTTTCTGTGCTTCCAGCGACTTTTCTGCAACACGGTCATCTTTCTTGCAGGCCGTCATTAAAAAGACGGATAAAAAACCTGCTAATACTATCTTTCTCATAATTCAAATTTTAATACAATAAAGCCAAATGACTTTAATTTTAGTTGTATTTTCAATTATAGAGCCAAATTTTAGTTAACGAGTGTTAAAATTAATAGTTAAAAGGAAAATAATTTCGAATAATGATGAATTTTATATTGTTAATGCAGGGTTTCAGGAGTATTTGTAAATTTTATTTCATTAATAGTTTTTATTAAATTCATATAAGTTGAGTATTTTTGAATACCAAATACTTTTTAATATGAAAAAATCAATCTTTACAGTATCAGCAGTGATTGGATTGCTTACTGTTGCCACATCGTTTTCCTCCAGAGAAATAGCCCAGCCCTATAAAGGTAATTCAGGAATAACCGGTGAAACGCCAAAAACTCAGACCTATAAGATCCGTTATGGTCTTCTTTCAAAAAACGGAACCAAAATTCTTTCTGGAAATTATGATGTAGGAAGTTTTCTTGCTGAGAATATAGCTACGGGAGAAGTATATGATACTTATTACGGCGGCGGATTTCAATCTGTTCCACAATATTATGATGGTCTTCCTGCAGGAACCTATAATTTTTCTGCTATGCAGGGCCAGGGAGGCTGGGTAGGTTATGGAACTGTCGTTGCAACAGTTTCTGATGCCAATGTAGATGCTGATGGATATGTTACAGTGTATATTCCAATCATTTGGGAGGAATAGTCTTGTGAGCAAATAAATATTTAACTAAATTTACCCGTTCCACAGATGAAGATTTCTTAGATTACTAAATAATTTCACCCTGTTTTTGTGGTGTTTAATTGATCTTCAGATGCAGTTTGATTCTTATAGAAAGTATTCATTCTTCTGTTCCGGTATTGTATAATGTTTTCTGCTAGAAAATGTAACAATATAATGACCATTTTGAATGATTCCACAATATTCTGTTTGGATTTTTCTAAATAGATTTTTTTCATCATTTGTGTTTTTTAGGCCTCCTTGCGGAGGCCGTTTCTTTTTTATGCTTTTATGACTTAGCGCATATGGTAATTGTGCAAAAACTGATATTTTTATAATGCATTTTCATTCCATACTTTATAACAAAGGCTGCTCAATTTGAACAGCCTTTGATTTATATATCTAAAGTGACTTTTATTTTGTTGATGAGACGGTGCATTCTGTTGGTCTGGTAGTTCAGGAGTTTAAAAATTTCATCTGAACTGGTGAAAACCTCAGGGACAGCTTTGCGATTAATGGTCTGTATTCCCCGCCTTTTCATGGTGTCATGTATCACCCTTGCAAATGATTCTTTTGAGCTTTGTTTTGCTTTATCCTGAGAAATCCCATTGGAATGCAGCCTGTAGAGATATAAAGGTTCTTTCAGATATTTCACTGCTCCCTGTTCCAGTATTTTCAGATAAAGATCCTGGTCTACAGCGTTTTTCAGGTTAGTATTAATTCCCGTAGTCCTTAAATAAGCCTCCCTTTTAAAAGTGAAAAAATGAGCTAACTGAATAGGGTAGTTAAAGAAATAACGGTTGTTATATATTGGTTTTGTACCCGTATATATTTTTCCCGGAACAAGGTTTTCATTGCAAAGTATCATCTGAGAATATACTGCTGCAAGATCATCTCTGCTAACAAATTCCCGGACTACTTTTTCCAGCGCCTCCGGATAAAGAGCATCATCAGGATCAAGATAGGCGCATAGGTCTCCCTGAGCGTATGTCACGCATTTGGCTTTCGTAGATCCACAACCTTCATTAGTTGTATTATGAAAAAGCTTAAAACGGGAATCATTTTTGATCAGAGATTGTATCATCTGAACTGAATCGTCTGTAGAGGCATCATCAATAATGATTGCTTCCCAGTTTTTGTAGGTTTGATTAATTAATGATTGATAGCATTCCTTGAAATACTTTCCATTATTATAGTTGGCTATAAGTATTGAAAAACTTATCACGGTTTCTTGAATTAATAATGTAAAATTATAAAATAATATATATGGAAAATATAACCTCAATCATTATGTATCTGGTATTTTTTTCTTATATTATGAACGTCAGGAAAACGAATTGTCATTTCTGTTTATCCTTGATAAAAAATTATCATCATTAGATTTTAATTATTGTCTCTTTTTGAGAAATAGTTAGCTGGCTTGAAAAATTCCCTATTTAAAAGAATTAAAAATTTTATGAGTATAATCATAAAATAAAAAAAAAGACTGGTATATCTTTGGCTAAGAATTAATAGATAAAATAATTTTTATCTCTGATATAAAATTTTTTTTCATCATTTGTGTTTTTTGAGGCCTCCATTTCTGGGGGCTTTTTTCTATATGATGAACATGTCTGAATTGCCCTATACATCAAATAGAATTCTACCGTCGAACGGACTGTCCCAAATGATTGATATTTTGTCATTTGATTTTCGTAACTGAGGCTGAATCATTTCATAGTTTCCATTTTCTGTCATTCTTTCCACGATAAGATCTGCCCCTTCACCTATTTCACTTATTGTATACTCCAACTGATACTCCCCATCTTTGATTTTTGTGAAATCTTCTTTATTAAAATTTTTTTGTGACATGACATTTAAATTTTATTGGGTTGGTTTAAATAAAGAATAAAGTATGCCAATTTGTGACAAAAAATATTTTTATGGCCGATTAAGTTATTTTAATTTTTTTTATGTCATGAATGTAAATTTTATTTTATTAAAATGTAAATTATTTTTTTTTTAATACTTTTGCCAGACCATTATATTTATCTGAAATTATTAGAAGTAATTATGAAGTGGTTTTTAAAGTATCAGTAAAATCGGTTTAAAATGCTGAATTGGTTAAAATGGTGCTGCAGTAAGGAATTAATTTTTTTTCTCAAAATTGTTATTCTTGGCACGATTTTTCAATATAGAAATGTAACTCATGTTTAATTTGAGTTTTCATGGTTATTAGTTTTTATCCTCGGAATTTCCGGGGATTTTTTTTTGATATGATATGACGCTGCTCATAAACCCAGGTTGATTTATCCCTTTATCTTTGAAAAAGATAATTTTTATCCATCATTACTTTTTGCATTATTTACCAAGCTCTTCTCTGATCAGGAAGAGCTTGTTTTTTTGATAAAGGAAAGTTACATGATAAACAGAAACCCATAAAGATTGAACAACATGTGGAAGAGTACTGTTAGAATAAAACTGTAGTTAGGAATTTGCTTGTGGTAATAAATATAAAGGTTATTTAAAATAATACCTCCCAAAAACGTCATCACAATATAGAGCCAGTTATAATAATGCATTGATGCAAAAATAATACTCATAATGATGATGCAAAATGCTTTATTATTGAGCTTTATCCATTTGCTTAAAATCAGGTAGGGGAGATACTGAAATATAAAAGTTTCAATAAAAGGAGCAACGAATAGGGCAATAAAGTTTAATTCATTTTTTGAGATATTTTGAGACTTATTATAATTGACATCAAAATGTAGATAGGCATCATTAATATAATTAAAGAAATATCCGTTTAAAACTGCTAAGACAAAAGAAATCAGAAAGAAGGTCATCAACTTTTTCATAATAATATTGTTGAGAATAAAGAATGAATATTTGAAAAACGTAAAAATATAAAAACAAAAAAACCTCTAAATAACTTAGAGGTTTTTTCTGAGGTACCTAGCGGATTCGAACCGCTGTAGATGGTGTTGCAGACCACTGCCTAGCCGCTCGGCCAAAGTACCATTTTTACCATTTTTGAGGTGTGCAAATATAGTGAAATTTCTTTATGAACAAAAGTTTTTAAGCAATTTCTTTCTTTCCAAGATCCTCAATTTCGCTTTTTGCTTGAATTTCAGCCTGATAATTTTTGAGGTTAATTACTCTTGTTTCACTCCATTTATCATGCCAGCCATTTTCTCCAAGAAATGAAAGGCCATCGAAAGGAACAATTCTGGAAAGACTTCGGTACATAATCTGCTGGGTGCTTGGTTGAGTACCGTCTGTACTGATTACTTTGGTTCCTGTAATGTATTTGGCAACGGTTCTGCCATCTAAATAGTTTTCCATCAAAAAGTAATAAAGGCAATAATTGAAATTTCCGATAAGAATCTGCCATAACATATTTCCATTACTATAGAAATAGAAAAACTCAATTGAAGTTACTTCATACAGTAAATTAGAAATAGCAGACAAGAGATAATTAATTACATATAGTATGATAAGATCCAGAAAATTATTGGCAAGCCTCACCCCTATTGAGGCTTTATTATATTCAACAACATTTAGAATTGTTTTCATGTAGAAGAGTATTAGTTTTTTAGTTTAATTTTTTTATTTGAAGTTTTTAGAAGCCATTGACCAGTAATTTTAATGAAGCATTTGTGTCAATAACGGCTGTAATGCCTGTATTGCTGAGCAGAATTTTACTTGGTTTAAGATTGAAGACTTTTCCGTTCATTTTTAATCCTTTATAATACTCTTTATTAAAAGCTTCTTCAATACTTTTTCTTGAAGTTTCCTCCAGCTCCTGAGTGGGGATGCCATATTCTTCCTCAATCATTTTTACGATTTTTCCCTGAAACAGGAGAGAAGCCGTTTTCTGCAGAATATTGGTGGTTTTCAGTTTAAATTTCGTTTCAGACAAAACAATTTTTCTTTTCGTTTCATCATAAACGGGAATTCCTGAAATAATGGAAGTCCCTTTTATATAGCCATCAGTTTGCGCTTCAATAACGACTCTGTCATCAACACCGTACACTCTGATGTCGGTTACTTTTACTTTAGAATCACGCACATCAAACTCTTTATTCAGGAAAGTTTTTCTTGCCATACTGCTTGCCTCAGTAAAAGGAATATTAGCAGTGGTCTGCAGAATAAATCGATCTGCAACTGCCGGTGTTGTATTAAAATTGGCAACGGTGGTCACCGGTGAAGAAGCTGCAGGTTTATTTCCTGTGAAAGTTTCAGAAAAGATATCCACACCAAGGGTTGCATTGATCTGGTTTCCATAGAACTTCAAAGGAGTGATATTAACTCCCACCGGACTTACTTTCAGCCAGGTATTATATTCCTCAGAAATATTGAAGGGCTGCAGAAAAGTATTCCAGGCCATTAAGGCATATTGCTGGAAATTCAACTGTGCAGCCATTTGCTGATCAATTGTCTTACAGAATTTTTCCTGTTGTTCTTTTAAGCTTTTTTCAACAATGGAAGTAATAGGAATCTGGATTCTTCCGTAATCCAGAACAGGTTTTGTAACCCATCTGAAACCGTTCGGACGGGTATTCGTAGTAATGGTCCAGTTATTTTTAAAAGTAATGGTGGTATTGAAAGACATTACCGTTTCGAAGGTTGTATTCTGATAGGTATAAACTCCCAATGTACCAATTCCTTTTTCTGCCCATATTTTTAAAGGAACTTCAATCAGCAGATTCTGACTGGTTCCACCTACAAGGCGGATAGGTCTTGTTTTCCATACTTTTACCTTGAACTGGTCATTGTTATTGTCTGTATAAGAGTCATCCTGATAAACAAGATCTTTCACGGAAGCATTGATCATATTGCTAAGCTCCGAAAGAGGAATGGTCACAGGCATTGTAATACTGGATTTTATCTTCGGAAAGTTATAGGCTGCCAGCTGATTATCAACGGTGGCCTGGCCAAAAACGTTGATTCCTGCTGCTAAAAATAATATTGTAACGAATTTCAATTTGAATGTTTTTTTATCAACGAAAATAAGAATTTTAATTTTCCGGCTTAAAGCTTTTTTCAAGTTCAATGCTAGCACCTTTCATTTCCCCCTGCATTGGAGGAGCTGTTTTGGTGATTTTTAATTTAATATAATCAATCTGTGGAAAGCTGTTGTGAATTTTTGTAATCATTCTTCCGGCTACATGTTCCAGTAATCTGGATTTTATTTTCATCTCACCATGAAGGATATCATTGATGTCTGCATAGCTTATTGTGTCATGCAAATCATCAGATTCTGCAGCTTTCCACAGATCGGTATGAAGTTCTACGTTCAGAATATAATAGGTACCGATGATATTTTCTTCGGGAAGTACACCGTGGTAGGCATATATTCTAACGTCTTCAAGATATATTTTGCTCATTGCTTCAGATTTTATGAAGCAAAAATCGTCTTAATTCTTCAAAATCTGAATTTATTTCTACAGTTTTTTTATCCTTTTCCATAAGTTCTTTCAAAGGTTCAGGAATTTCAATCTGCGTATGAATGGCTTTTTCCACCGCATCAGGGAATTTTACAGGATGTGCAGTCCCCAGAATAAATCCTTTCTGTTCAGGATTTTCTTGCAGATATTGTTCCATTGCGGCCAATGCAACAGCGCTGTGAGGCTCCAGAACATATCCGTATTTTTCATAAACTTCCGAGATAGTATTCATCGTCTGCTCATCATCAATGGAATAAGCTGAAATTTTATTTTTTACCAATTCAAACTGATTCCCAAAAAGCTCCAGAATTCGTACAAAATTACTTGGGTTTCCCACATCCATAGCATTGGATAGAGTGGTAATTGCTTTTTGTGGCTGGTAATTCTGAGTTTTAAAATAATCAGGAACTACATGGTTGGCGTTGCAGGCGGCAATAAAATGGCTGGCAGGCAAACCTCTGACATGAGCCAGAAGCCCGGCACAGATATTTCCGAAATTTCCGCTGGGTACACAGATTACAGGTTGTTCCTTATGCTCCTGTATCCATTGTTTTAAAGCTATTAAATAATAAATCTGCTGAGGAAGCCATCTTGCAACATTGATAGAATTGGCAGAGGTCAAAAATAACTGACTGTTGATTTCTTCATCTGAAAAAGCCTGTTTGACAAGATTCTGACAGTCATCAAAACTTCCGTTGACTTCCAGCGCTGAAATATTTTCGCCTAATGCGGTCAATTGTTTTTCCTGCACAGGACTGACTCCGTTTTTAGGATACAGAATGACTACATTAATTTGCGGAATTTTATAAAATCCATGGGCAACAGCTCCTCCCGTATCTCCTGAAGTTGCCACCAGAACAGTGACTTTTTTATTCCGGTCTTTCAAAAAATAGGAAAGGCAGCGGCTCATGAATCTGGCTCCGATATCTTTAAAAGCCAGGGTGGGACCATGGAATAATTCCAATATAGAGATTTGTTCATTGATCTTAACCAAAGGGATATCAAAACTGACTGTTTCAGCAACAATTTCCTTTAAGATTTCAGAAGGAATTTCATCACCCACAAAATCTTTCATACACTGGTACGCAATTTCTTCATTGGAATACTGATGAAGATTTTGAATAAATTCCTGGTCAAATTGCGGAATGTTTTCCGGAAAAAACAATCCTTTTTCTTTTCCCTGCCCTTTTATTGTTGCTTCTCTGAAATCAATTTTTTCCAGATGGTCTTTTAGATTATAATATTTCATTTCTGTTTTTTAAGATTAATTTTCTTCAACAATCTGAATTCCTGTCGGATTTATTTTTGAAACATAGACAAAACTTTCTATTTCAATTTCATTATACACTGACTCCATCATGTGAGCAATTTTTTCTGCAGTTTCTTTTTGTTCAGATAACATAAAAATAGATGGTCCTGAACCGGAAATTCCTCCTCCCAAAGCTTCTATCTGTAAGCTTTTTTCTTTGATTTCGTCAAACTTCGGAATCAGAATACTGCGGACAGGTTCTATAATGACGTCGTTAAGACTTCTTCCAATTAACGGGAAATCATTTTTCTCAATTCCAGCTACCAGCCCTGCGATATTTCCCCATTGCTCCACAGCTCTTTTCAAACTGATGTTTTTCTTTAAAATCTGTCTGGCATCCGAAGTTTTAACTTCTACCTGCGGATGTACTGCTGTTACAAACAAATCCGGGCTGTTCAGCGGAATAATATCAATCGGATCAGTAGATTTTACCAGTGTAATCCCACCATAGATGCATGGCGCGATATTGTCTGCATGGCGTACTCCCGAAGCCAGTTCTTCTCCAAACATGGCAAAATGAACCATTTCTTCTTTTGACAATTTGTTTCCTAATAATATATTGGCTCCGAAGGCGGCTCCGGCGGCACTTGCCGCACTGGAGCCGAGCCCGCTTCCAGGCTTTATATGTTTATGAATAATCACTTCAAAACCATTTTTTAGATTAAAATGTTCCTGAATTTTCAACAAGACGATGCCTGCAACATTTTTGGACGGTTCTTCAGGCAGCCCGAAAGAGTCTGTATGTTGTATAATAATATCAGGAGTTTCCAATACTCTGAATTCCATTTCATCATAAGGATCATGAACTGCCATTCCTAAAATATCGAATCCGCAAACCAGGTTGGCCACAGTGGCGGGTACTTTTAATTTTACTTTTTTCATATTTGTATTTTTAAATAGAACGGATAATATCTGCAAAAACTCCACTTGCTGTTACATCAGCTCCGGCACCGGCACCTTTTACCACCAAAGGCTGTTCGGAATATCTCAGCGTTTTAAAAATGACAATATTGTCTTTGCCATACAGATGAAACAGATCGCTGTCCGGAGCAATGTGTTGTAAACCTACTCTGGCTTTTCCGTCTTCAAATTCTGCTACGTATTTTAATATTTTGCCTTCGTTTTTAGCATTGTTCAATAAGCTTTTAAAATGGTCTTCATATACTGTGAGTTTCTCATAAAAGTTTTCAACGCTTCCTTCCATGCATTCTTCAGGCAGAAAACCTCTATTTTCAATGTCTTCAAACTGAAGCGGATATCCTGCCTCTCTGGCCAGAATTAAAATTTTCCTTGCTACATCTGTTCCGGACAGATCAAGCCTTGGATCCGGCTCTGTGTATCCTTCCTTCTGAGCCTGGGCTACCACTTCAGAAAAAGTTCTGTTTCCGTCATACTCATTAAACACAAAATTCAATGTTCCACTCAGTACAGCTTTAATGGATTGAATCTGGTCTCCGCTTTTGATGAGGTCGTTGATAGTTCCTATTACCGGAAGCCCTGCACCTACATTGGTTTCAAAATAAAAACTGCAGTTGTGGTTTCTGGCGGTATTTTTTAAGGTTTTATACTTTTTAAAATCAGAAGAAGCTGCAATTTTATTACAGGCAACAATATCCACACTTCTTTTTAATAAACTTTCATACACTTCGGGAACCTCAGGACTTGCAGTTACATCAACGAAAACAGAATTTCTAAGGTTTCTGTGGATAATTTCATCAGCAAATTCCCTGGCAGAGGCTTTTTCACCCTGCTGATTCCAGTTAAAATAATTTTCCTGTGAAATTCCCTGATCTGAAAACATCATATACCGGCTGTTGGAAATTCCTGCAATTCTCAGGTTGATCAGAAAGTTTTCTTTTAAATAATCATTTTGGTCATAAATCTGCTGGATCAGTTTTGAACCTACATTTCCTGTTCCACAGATGTAAAGATGAATTTGTTTTATTTCAGATTCAAAAAAATCTTCGTGAAGTACATTTACCGCTTTTTTACTGTCTTTTTCTGAAATCACAATACTGATATTTCTTTCCGAAGAGCCTTGTGCTATGGCTCTAATATTAACTCCGTTATTTCCCAGACATCCGAACATTTTTGCACTTACACCGCTTCTGCTTTTCATACTTTCTCCAACCAGAGCTATAATAGAAAGTCCGGTCTCAATTTTCACCGCGTACACTCTTTTCAGATTAATATCATCCGCAAAAGAAGAGTTGATTGCATGCTCGGCACGTAAAGCTTCTTTTTCTTCAATCGCAATGGTGATGGAATGCTCTGAAGAACCTTGTGTTATAAGGATTACATTGATCTTTTCATGGCTTAAACACTGAAATAATTTAGCTGAAATTCCGGGTATTCCTACCATTCCGCTGCCTTCCAGTGTAAGCAGGGCAATACTGTTCATATTGGAGATTCCTACTGCAATCTGTTTTTCATCTTCTGAAGATTGTAGTTGATGGGAAATAAGAGTTCCCTCTGCATCGGGATCAAAAGTATTCTTGATAAGCAGGTTTATATTTTTTACCATCACAGGCTGAATGGAAGGCGGGTAGAGCACTTTAGCCCCAAAATGAGACAGTTCCATCGCTTCATGATAAGATATTTCTGAAATTGGTTTAGCATTGGAGACCAGGCGGGGGTCAGCAGTCATCATCCCGCTTACATCGGTCCAGATCTGGAGTTCTTGTGCATCAATAGCCGCTGCAATAATAGATGCGGTGTAATCTGATCCGCCTCTCCCTAATGTGGTGGCGTTATTTTTCTCGTCCTTCGCTATGAAACCTGGTCCTACGATAATGTGGTTCTGATTTTCATTCAGAAAACGGGCAATATTATGATCAGTGGATTTAAAATCTACTTTTGCATGGGTAAAATTACTGTCTGTTCTGATCAGTTCTGCAGAGTTCATCCAAACGCAGTCCAATCCTTCAAGCTGTAATCTTGCAGCTATAATTTTTGAGGACAGGAATTCTCCGTAAGAAGCAATTTTATCCTTAATTCTATCTGTCAATTCACCAAGAACAGCAATTCCGTTGCATAGATCCTCGATATCGTTGAAATGTTTTTTTACAAAACTCAGCCATGAGCTTTGTTCTGCAATGGGGAAAAGTTCTTTGACCAGACTGATATGTTTTTCTTCAAGGTTCTGAACGGCCTGACTGTAATTTTCATCTTTTACAGAAGCCTGTTCTGCTGCTTTGATCAATTGATCTGTAACTCCGTGAAGAGCAGATACAATAACTACAACTTTACTTTTTAAAGATTCTCTTTTTACGATTTTTTCCATCAGTAAGATATTCTGAGAATGGGCGACTGATGTTCCGCCGAATTTTAAAACTTTCATCAATTATTTTTTTGAAGTTGGATAAAAAGAAATGGTTACTCTTTGAAAAAAAGAGTACGGGTACCGGGAATAATATGTGAAAATCTACCCCGTTATGGGGTAATTGTTGTAGTGCCGAATGTAGAAACAGAAGATATGCCTGAAATAAGTGATTTCAGAGCAGAAATATCAGATATGTTTCTTAAAAAATTCATTGTAACGGAACAAATGTACAAATTATTTTGAAACAGACAAGTTTTTAACATAATAAAATATATTTCCTTTTCATGAGATATATTTTGGTGTAATTGATTAAAAATGTTACATTTATGATATTAACTAATAATGAAATAACTGTGAAAAATCTAAAGAAATTAAACCGCCTGAATTTGAAGTCAATCAGTGGAGGAAATGTGAATAACTGTTTTGAGAATTGTCCTGCCGGCCCATACGGACCAGGCGAGCCAAGGTCATGTGCCGATTATCATGCTCTGCCGGAATGCTGTAAAGGAAGAGTTTTGGTAAGCTTTGAATGCTTCGAACCTTACTGATTCAAATGATCAATTCATTGTTACAGAATACCAAAATTATTACCATATGAAAACAATTAAAAAATTATCAAGAGAAGACAAGAAGAACATCAAAGGTGGTTTCACCGATATTCAGATCGAAGCCTGTGGAGGCGAGCAGTTTGTTTGTTTCCGCGGAGGCGGGAATTGGGGATGCTGGCTGAAGCCGGGAGGAACCTGCTATGCACCAATGCTGTAGTATTGAATAGACTAAACTCAATTTAAAAAATAAAGTACTATGAAAAATTCAAAAAAATTAAACAGAGAAAGCTTAAGATCTATTATCGGAGGTACAGGAGACAGCTGTGCAGTTGACCTCGATTGCGGACCAAAAGGGTGTGCAGTATGTACAGATCTTAAAGGACGTAAAGTTTGTCTTTATCTTTTCCCTTATGATCCATCAGTTCCGGGAAGCTGTCTTATTTCAGAATCTTAAACGTATTAAAAATTAAAACAACTATGAAAAATTTAAAGAAATTAAACAGAAAAGAACTTGAAAGATTAAATGGGGCAGCTGGTCCGTCCAGATGTGCAGGGTGTCCTCAGAATGCTACGTTCGGAGATGGACCAGAATATCAGTATCCATGTTCTGCTTATCAGGGACTGCCTGATTATTGTAAGATGTGTGTTCTGGTAAGTATGGAATGCGTAGACGGAGGTGTCTCTTAGCACAAGACCTTGTTTCAGAACAATAAAAAAAGCACTGTAAAAACAGTGCTTTAATTTATTTTATGCTTTTGGAAAGATCAAGCATCGCTTCAATAGGCTTTAATGCTTTTAATCTTAATTCTTCGTCGATAAGAATTTCCGGAAGTTCATATTTCATACATAGATACAATTTTTCCATTGTATTACGCTTCATATAAAAACACTCCGAACAGTTACAGCTTTCGTCGAAAACCAATGCAGGAATCAGTTCTTTGTGAGGTGCACGCTTTTTCATTTCATGAAGAATACCTTCCTCAGTAGCAATGATGAATTTCTGGCAGTCATCTTTTTCTACATAATTCAAAAGAGCAGAAGTAGAGCCGATGAAATGTGCTAATTTCAATACTGCTTCTTCGCTTTCAGGGTGTGCAATCAGTTTTGCATCCGGATTATCTGCCAATTGCTGGGCAATTCTTTCCATTGAAAATGCTTCGTGTACCACACAGCTTCCATCCCAAAGGATCATATCGCGGCCTGTTTTCTTAGAAAGGTATCTTCCCAGGTTTTTGTCAGGTGCAAAGATGATCGGTCTGTCTTTCGGAAGTGCTTCAATCACTGTTTCAGCGTTTGAACTTGTAACGATAATATCACTTTCAGCTTTAGTTTCTGCATTACAGTTGATGTAAGTGGCAATTAAAGCATTCGGGTGCTGCTCTCGCATTTTTCTTAATCCTTCTCCGGAACAACCGTCTGCCAGAGAGCATCCGGCCATAGTATCAGGAAGAACTACTTTTTTAGTTGGGTTCAGAATTTTTGCGGCTTCTGCCATAAAATGTACTCCACAGAATACAATCATGTCAGCATTGGTATCTTTAGCCTGTCTTGCCAACTGTAAGGAATCTCCAAGGAAATCAGCAATATCCTGGATTTCTCCCGGTTGGTAATAATGGGCAAGAATAACAGCATTTTTTTCCTCTTTAAGTTTCAGGATGGCTTTTACAAGCTCTTCACCCTGAGGAATAGCAATATCTTTTATATCCAGAAATCCTCTGACAGGAATTGCAGATTTAGCTTTTTCTAATGTTTCGGTACTCATATCAACCTCAATTTTTTATGATCAGAAGCTAGAGGTTAGAAATTAGAAGTTAGATTTTGAGTGTAGTATTTTACTCCCATCCTCCTTCTTCCATCTTCCAGCCATTAATTACTGATAAAACTTTTTATTAAACTTTCTATTTCTTTTTTAGCTGCATCAAGATCTTCATTAATCACGATCTTGTCAAACTCGCTGGCATAGGTCATTTCTTCTTCTGCCTTTGCGACACGGGTTTTTATGGTTTCTGCATCATCTGTGTTTCTGGAGATCAATCTTCGTTCCAATTCTTCAATGGAAGGCGGTTCTATAAAAATAGACAGCGCTTTATCACCGAAATATTTTTTTAATGAAATGCCTCCTTTTACATCTACATCAAAAATAACTACTTTTCCCTGATTCCAGATTTTTTCTACTTCAGATTTTAAAGTACCGTAATATTTGTCAGTATAAACTTCTTCATATTCTACAAAAGCATCTTCGGAAATTTTCTGTCTGAACTCCTCCGGTGTCAGAAAATGATAATCTACTGCATGTACTTCACTTCCTCTTGGCTGTCTTGTAGTACATGAGATTGAAAATTCCAGTTCAGGAAATGTCTCCAGTGAATGCTTTACCAATGTAGTTTTTCCGCTCCCTGATGGTGCTGAAAATATAATTACTTTATCCATTTTTTTTGGTTTCGGGTTACGGGTTTCGAGTTTGGTGATCTATTCTTAGAACAACCACGCATCTCGTACCTCGTATCTATCATTACAATACGTTTAACGTTTGTTCTTTTATTTTTTCAAGGTCGTCTTTCATCATTACCACCAGTTTCTGGATTTCTGCGTGATTGGCTTTAGAACCCAGTGTATTGATTTCTCTTCCGATTTCCTGAGAAATAAATCCCAGTTTTTTTCCGTTGAAAGACTCATTGTCCATTACTTCTTTATAATATTTCAGGTGCTGGGCAAGTCTTACCTTTTCTTCAGAAATATCAAGTTTTTCAGTGAAATAGGCCATTTCCTGGTAGAAACGTGTTTCATCAACGTTTTCGAATTCCTTCAAAGATTTCTGATAACGTTCCTTCACGCTCACAATTCTTTCTTCTTCAAAAGGAATCACTTCGCTCAGATATTTGTCGATATTCTGAATATTTCTGTTGAGTTCCTCGTGTAAGATACCCCCCTCAGTTCTTCTGAATTCTTCGAATCTGTCTACTGCATTATTGACAATCTTAGCCAGAGCTTCCCATTCACCTTCCGTTAATTCGTCAGGTCTTGATGTAATGGCATCAGGAAGTCTTACCGCCATTTTAAGATATTCGAAATTGGGACCGTCAGAAGCTATGTTTTTAAGTTCGTTAATATAAGAGTCAATTAAGTTTTTATTGATTTTTACATCGTTGGACTCTTCAAGATTCTCGATATTAACGTAGCAGTCTACTTTTCCACGGATAATTCTATCGTTAAGAATTTTTCTGATTTCAAATTCTTTTTCTTTATAACGTAAAGGAATTTTAATATTTAAATCAAAGCTCTTGCTGTTCAGAGATTTAATATCAATAGTAATTTTTTTTCCTTCAAAAACATCTTCGGCTCTACCGAATCCGGTCATTGATAAAATCATAGTTTTTTATTGTTCTACAAAGATAAACATTTAAGTCTATAGTTTAACTAATGTTGAATGGCTGGAAGATGGAGGCGAGAAGCGCGAAGGTTGTTGTAAATATATAATGAGATTTAATTTTAACCTCCAACCTCAGGCTTCCATCTTCCAGCAAATTAAATAAACCCATTTTCGTAAATTAGCGCTGTGAAAAAGAAAAATTTAATTTCTGTAGTAGGACCCACCGGAATTGGAAAAACGAGATTGGCAATTGATTTGGCGAAACATTTCAATACGGAGATTATTTCCTGTGATTCCCGTCAGTTTTTTAAAGAAATGAAAATAGGAACGGCAGCCCCTTCGGAAGAAGAACTGGCGCAGGCACCTCATCATTTTATCGGAAATCTTTCAGTGGAAGAGTATTATTCTATCGGGCAGTATGAAGAAGATGCGCTTCAAAAACTTACTGAACTTTTTACAAAGCATGAAACTGTCATTCTTGTTGGAGGAAGCATGATGTATGAAAAAGCGGTGATAGAAGGTCTGCATGATCTTCCGGAAGCCAATGCTGAAAACCAGGAGAAGCTTCAAAATATCATGGAGCAGAAGGGAATTGAAAAACTTCAGGAGATTTTAAAAGAACTGGATCCTGAATATTTCAATGTAGTGGATATTCACAATCACCGCAGGCTGTTGAGAGCTATTGATATTATCTGGCAAACGGATAAAAAATATTCTGAACATATTTCAGTGTCTCAAAATGGAAGAGATTTTAATGTAATCAGAATCGGGATAGAAGCTCCAAGGGAAGAATTATATGACAGAATTAACCGCAGAGTGGATATTATGATGGAAAACGGCTTGCTGGATGAGGTGAAAAGTCTTGAGAAATTCAAAGAGTTGACGGCTTTGAATACTGTAGGTTACGCTGAACTTTTCAAATATTTTGATGGAGAATGGGATCTTGATTTTGCGGTTTCGGAAATTAAAAAGAACAGCCGCAGGTATGCGAAACGACAGCTGACGTGGTATAGAAAAGCGGATGATATTCATTATTTACAGTTGGGATATTCTCAGGAAGACTTTGAGGCTCTGTTAAAATGGATTGCTGAGCAATTTCAGGAATAAATTAAGCACTTAGTTTGTCATTCTGACGAAGGAAGAATCTCATCGATTGTTTTTAAAGATTCTTCATTCCACTTTGTTCCATTCAGAATGACAAACCGGACGCTTCATTTATCCATACACTGTGTCATTCCTTAGGAATCCAAGTTTAAATTCATATTGTAAATAAACAGAAACAATACAAAAAAAATGCGGCTCTGAAAAGAACCGCACTTCAACAAATATAATTTAATTTACTACTTCCAACCGCCGCCTAAAGCTCTGTATAAATCTACAATGCTGCTTAATCTCTGTCTTTTAATGGAAGCCAGATTCAACTCTGCCTGTAGGGAATTCCCCTGTGCTGTAATCACTTCCAGGTAATTGGCTGAACCTCCTTTGTAAAGAAGTTGTGCGCTTTTAATTCCATCTTTTAGTGTAGTTGCCTGTTCTGTGGCTTTTTGTTCCTGAACTTTTAAGTTTTCATTGGAAACCAAGGCATCAGAAATTTCTCCCACAGCATTTAATACTGATTGACGGAATGCAAGTACATTTTTTTCTCTTTGAATTTTGGCTACTTCCAGATCTGTTTTCAATTGTCTTTTCTGGAAAATAGGCTGGGTAATTCCCCCTAAAACCGATCCGAATAACGAAGCCGGAATCTGGAACCAGTTATCAAATTTGAATGAATTTACTCCACCATTCGCGGTAATTTTCAATGCCGGATACATATTCGCCTGAGCAATTCCTACCATCGCATTGGATTCTAATAAAACCAGTTCCTGCTGACGAACGTCTGGTCTTCTGCTTACCATAGCTGCCGGAAGTCCTGCCGTAATGTTTTGAGGCAGTGAAGTATCAGACATTTCAATGGTTCTGTCGACTTTATTGGGAAGTTCTCCAACCAGAATACTCAGTGCATTTTCCTGGATGGCAATATTCTGCTCCAGTTGGGCAATCAGAAGTTCTGTTGCCTGTTTCTGTGCTGCGGCCTGCTGTACTCCCAGAGAAGTATTATCACCGCTTTCCCACATTTTCTGGGTCATTAAAAGGGTATTGCTGGTCAGTTCCAGATTGGATTTTGCGATCGCCAGTTGTCTGTCAAGCATCAGAAGGTTATAATATCCCTGTGCAATAGCTGCTACCACCTGAGTCTGAACCGCTTTTGAACCTTCATACGTCTGAAGGTACTGCATTCTTGAAACTTCCTGCTGGTTTTTGATTTTTCCCCAGATATCTGCTTCCCATGAAAGGTTGAAGGCCGCGTTATAGTCTTCAACATGGCTTGAACCTAAAAATAAATTTAAGCTTTGCCCGTTCATGCTGTTTTTGGAAGGTTTTGAAATCTGTCCGCTTACTCCGAACCCAACATCCGGATACTGCATATATTTTGCCTGTTTCAGTTTTTCCTGTGAAGCAGCCACCTGCTTTAAGGCAATCTGAAGATCATAATTATTTTTAATTCCTTTTTCAATCAGTCCCTGTAAAATAGGATCACTGAAAAACTGTTTCCACTCCAGATTGGCTATACTGGCTGTGTCTGCAGTGGCAGTGTACTGGAATTTTTCCGGAAGCGGAAGCTCAGGCTCCGTGTAGGCCAGTTTAGACACACACGAAACAGAGCCGATGGCCAGTACAAATGTTAGAATAATATTTTTTACTCGTTTCATAGTTTTTAAACTTTTAATTGAAGACAAAACTTAGAGAGGCTTCTGTTGATGCAAAAATTTCTTTAGTAGGAGAAAATAGTTAGTTTTTTAAACCATTAAGAACAGGCAGGTAAATAGGTAAACCTATGATCTTAAAATTTTCTCTAAGTTTTTGTCATTCATTTTTTTATTAGTGACTAGCAGCTAAAAGTTCTTCCTCCATTTGTTTTTTCAGAAGTCTTTTCTTTTTTCTGCTTGGCATTTTTTCATGCAGGTACTGGAACACTACATACATTACCGGAATAATAAAGATCCCGAATATTACTCCTGTAAGCATTCCTCCTACGGTACTGTAACCGATAGAGTGGTTTCCTTTTGAAGAAGCACCTTGCGTCCATACCAGTGGAAGCATTCCCACGATGAAGGCAAAAGAGGTCATTAAGATCGGTCTTAAACGTAATCTTGATGCCTGAAGTGCAGATTCTATCAATGTTTTACCGGCTTTTCTTCTTTGTACGGCAAATTCTACAATCAGGATGGCATTCTTCGCTAATAGTCCTACAAGCATGATCAATCCTACCTGAACGTAAATATTGTTATCGATTCCAGCTAATCCTGTGAAGGCAAATACTCCGAAAATCCCTGTAGGAATGGTAAGAATAATAGCAAATGGAAGGATATAACTTTCATATTGGGCTGCCAGTAAGAAGTAAACGAATAGAATACTTAAGAAGAAAATAAAAGCAGTCTGTCCGCTTGTTTTAATCTCTTCACGGGTAATCCCTGTCCACTCATATCCGTATCCTCTCGGAAGTGACTGCTGGGCAACTTCTTCTACCGCTTTGATGGCATCTCCGGTACTGTAACCAGGTTTCGGAGTTCCGTTAATTGTAACAGCATTGAAAAGGTTATTTCTTGTTACCGTTTCAGGGCCGAAAGATCTTTTTAACGTTACCAGAGTTTTGGCAGGAACCATTTCTCCTGATTTATTTTTAACATAGATTCCTTCTAATGAATTAACATCCGTACGGTAAGGAATATCTGCCTGAGCCATTACTCTGTAATATTTCCCGAATCTGTTGAAATCCGATACAAAGCTGCTTCCGAAATAAATCTGCATCGTCTGCATCAGTTCTGTTACAGAAACACCCAGCTGGTTGGCTTTATCAGTATCCACATCAATAGTATACTGAGGGTTTCCTGCTGCATAGGTTGTAAAGGCAAAAGCAATTTCAGGTCTTTTCATCAGTTCTCCGATAAATTGCTGAGTGGTTGTTCCCAATTGTTCAAAAGAACCGTTTGTTTTATCCTGAAGCATGAATTCAAATCCGGAAACGTTACCGAAACCTTGTACAGTAGGGAAGTTGAAGAAGAATGCGTTGGCATCTTTCACCTGACTTACCTTACCTGTCAACGTTGCTGCAATCTGATCCGGGTCTTTCATCTCACCACGTTTGTCATAATCTTTAAGTTTGATGAAACCTGCAGAATAGGGAGAAGCGTTGGCATTACTAATGAAGTTCATCCCATCCGCTACCCAAAGGTGGTTGGTTGCTTTTTCACCATTGATGATTTGATCAATTTGTGCTGTCGCTCTGTGGGTTCTTTCCAGTGAACTTCCCGGAGGAGTATTCACCGCATATAATACGAATCCCTGGTCTTCCGTAGGAATGAATCCTGACGGCGCTTTCTTGATTAAAAATACACTGGCTGCTGTGATGACAACAAGACCACCTATCGCCACCCATTTGTTTTTGATTAAAAACTTAAGGCTGTAAATATATTTTCTGGTCATGCTGTTGAAGCTCGCATTGAAAGCGTTGAAGAACCTTGCTCCAAAACCTTTTTTATGACCGTGCTCCCCATGTTCTCCCTGAGGATCATTTAAGAACATCGCACATAATGCAGGGCTCAATGTTAATGCATTAACCGCTGAAATTAAAATCGCAATCGCCAATGTGAAAGCAAACTGTCTGTAGAAAACTCCTGCAGGTCCCTGCATAAATCCAACCGGAATAAACACGGCACACATTACCAGTGTAATGGAAATAATGGCTCCTGAAATTTCACTCATGGAATGCATCGTAGCATGCTCTACAGGCATTCCTGTCTGTTCCATTTTAGAATGGACGGCTTCCACCACCACAATGGCATCATCCACTACAATACCAATGGCGAGTACCAATGCAAATAAGGTAAGCATGTTGATACTGAAACCAAATAACTGCAGGAAGAAGAATGTTCCGATAATTGCAACCGGCACGGCAATAGCCGGAATTAAGGTAGATCTGAAATCCTGAAGGAAGATGAATACTACAATAAATACCAATATGAAAGCAATAACAAGCGTTTCCACAACCTGATGGATAGAAGCATCAAGGAAATCTTTGGAATTATACATGATGATTGGCTTTACTCCCTTTGGAAGGGTACTTTCCATTACTTTCACCTGCTTTTCAATTTCCGTAAGGATTTCGTTGGCATTGGATCCGGCTGTCTGCAGAATAGCAAATCCGGCAACCGGTTTTCCGTCTACTCTGTTGGTGGCAGTATACGTATAAGAACCGAATTCTACTCTTGCAACATCTTTTAATCTTAAGAAAGATCCATCACTGTTTGCTTTGATGGCGATGTTTTCATAGTCTTCACCCTTATTCAGTTTTCCTTTATATTTAAGGATATACTCGTAGGTTTCCTTACTTCCCTGTCCAAGACGGCCCGGAGCAGCTTCAAGGTTGTGGTCTTTAATGGCTCCCAAAACTTCCTGAGGCGAAAGATTATTGGCTGCCAGACGATCCGGTTTCAGCCAGATTCTCATGGAATAATCCCTTGTTCCGAATACCTGAGCCTGTGCTACCCCCGGAATACGCTGTATCTGTGGAATAACATTGATCTTCAGATAATTTTGAAGGAATAATTCATCATATTGTTTCGCATCTTCACTGGTCAGTCCCATGAACATAATCATACTGTTCTGAACCTTCTGGGTTGAGATCCCGGCTTGTACCACTTCCTGAGGCAGCTGGCTCATCGCTTTCGATACACGGTTCTGTACGTTTACTGCTGCATTGTCTGCATCGGCGCCCTGTTTGAAGAAAACACTCAGGGTCATGGTACCGTCGTTACTGGAGTTTGAGGTCATATACGTCATGTTCTCAACTCCGTTTACAGCTTCCTCAATAGGAGTGGCTACCGAACGGGCTACGACCTCAGCATTGGCTCCAGGGTAGAATGCCGTTACCTGAACGCTTGGTGGAGCGATGTCCGGGAAAAGGGCAATCGGTAAATTAAAGAGAGACAAAGCTCCCAATAATAAGAGTATTATGGAGATGACCGTTGAAAGGACCGGTCTTTCTATAAATTGTTTTAACATAAGAAGTTTATTTTTTTAAGTCTTCTGTATTCTAAAAGGACTATAATGGTTTTGCTTTTAACAAGCTGTCCGAAGAAATATTTTTCGGCTTGATGGAAGCACCGTCTTTCAGGTTTCCAATTCCCGTGAATACAATTTTTTCTCCAGGCTTAAGCCCTTCAGAAATAAAATAATAGCTATCCGTTTTTCCTGATATTTTGATCGGTCTCCCGGTTACCTTCTGATCTTTACCCATTACATAAACATAGGTTTTATCCTGAATTTCGAAGGTTGATTCCTGAGGAATTACGACTGCATTCGAAATGAGCTGTGGCATACGTACTCTTCCTGTATTTCCGGTTCTTAAAGTTCCGTTGGCATTAGGGAAAACGGCACGTACACTGATGGCTCCCGTAGTTTTGTCAAACTGTCCGTCTACAATGCTTAATCTTCCTTTTTCAGGATAAGTACTGTTGTCGGCAATCACAAGATCTACCATGGGCATATTTTTCAGTTTTTCTTCTAAGCTTGCTCCCGGATATTTATTCTGGAAAGCAATGAAATCAAGTTCACTTAAAGAGAAATAGGCATAGATTTCACTGATATCAGATAGTAATGTCAATGGATTCACATCTGTTCTGGAGATCAGACTTCCTTTTTTATAAGGAATTCTTCCGATATAACCACTTACAGGAGCTGTAATGGTGGTAAATCCTACATTGATTCTGGCGCTTCCTACAGAAGCTCTGGCCTGAGCAGCGGCAGCAACAGCGGCTTCATAATTGGCTTTTGCTGTTTTAAGCTGTACATCAGAAACTACTTTGGCAGCAACCAGCGGCTGAAGTCTGTCTACTTCCACTCTTGCTTTTTGAATATTGGCATTGGCCGCCTGAAGATTAGCCTGAGCCATATTCATTTGTTCACCATAGCTTCTTGAATCTATTTTAAATAACGGTTGTCCTGCTCTTACATATGCTCCTTCTTCTACATAGATTCTGTCCAGGTATCCATCTACCTGAGATCTGATTTCTACGTTGTTTTTCCCTTCCAATGCAGTTGGGAATTCCTGATATGTAGTAGCGGGTGAAGTGATAACGGTATAAACCGGAAGTTCTGGAGCTGGAGGTGCGGCATTGGTTCCTTCTGCGGCTTTTGTGCAGCTCTGTAAAAGAATTATACTTGCAATAAGTACAATAAACCTTGTTTTTCCAGGTAATTTCATTGTTGGTTTAATTTTTTTAATGAAGTGTTAGAGGTAAGTAAAAAATGTTTTGATAAATGCTGTATTTTTTCCTAACAGTGTTAATGAGTTGTTCAAAAAAAATTACAGAATTTTTAATGTCCGATGAGGTCGATTGTTTCCATAATTGAAATTTTTTTAATGTATTGAAGTGTATAATGTTGGTATAAGGTGTGTTAATTTTACTAACAGTGTTAATTTATAAGCAAAAAATGATTACTTTTAACAGCTGAATGTTATATATTGCTTCATAAGTGATTTCATTTTTTAATCAGGAATAACAGAATAATCTATATTAATTCAGTGTTAATTTTCCTAACGGTGTTAATTTTTAATTCAAAAAAAATCTATAAAGACTTAATAAAAGCCGAAACAGTTTCGTCCAAAGTCGTTTTATTCATCGTTGAAGGGATATCAGCTGTACGCATCATCATAATAGAGATCATACCGTGTACGGCAGAAAACAGAGCGTGGGACATATGACAGGCATTGTCCGGATTGGATCCGTTTTTCTTTATAATCTCATAAGTACATTCATAGATAAGTTCCTGAAATGATGAGAATTCTTTTTTCATCTGCCCTTTTCCACAACATTGCATTCCAAGACCAAACATCAGCTGGTAATATTCTTTATTTTTAAAAGCAAAGTTCCAGTACGCATCCACAATGGCAACAAGCTGCTCTTCCGGAGTGTCGTGTTTCTGCTGAGCTTTTAATAATTCTATATGTAACTTATGAAAGCCATCTAAAGAAATTTCAAATAGAATAGCTTCTTTATTTTCAAAATAATCATATACAACGGGAGCACTATACTCAATAGCATCTGCTATCTTACGCATAGAAAGCGAACCCCAGCCTTCAGTTTTCGCCAACGTAAAAGCAGCCTGCAAAATATTTGCACGGATGGATTCTTTTTCTCGTTGACGGCGTTCATGTAGACCCATGATTTTTATTTACTAACAGCGTTAGCAAAACTACAAACTTTTTAATATAAGTTCCAAAGGATATTGTGAGTTTTATGGGTGCGCCTACTTTTAAACAAAATTAATTAAAGGCTGGAAGCTGGAAGAATGGGAGCTGGAAGTTATTTTTAAGGTTAATAGAATTTGACTATAACTATTTTTGAGGGCTAACAACCTTATCTCTTCCGGCTTCCTTACTTTATTAAAAATGAAAATGTCTTCTTCCTAATTAACAAAAGAAATAATTATCTTTGCCGGTAAAGAAATAAGGATATGAATACTCCCTCAAATATGCTGGCATTAGGAACAAAAGCTCCGTTTTTTGAACTTCCTAACCCGTCAAAAACGAATGAACTTCAGTCTTTGGAAGAACTGAAAGGAGAAAAAGGTACTTTGGTGATCTTTATGTGCAACCACTGTCCGTTTGTTCTTCATGTGATTGATAAGATCAATGAATTGTACGAAGATTATAACGAGCGCGGAATTGAATTCATCGCCATCAATGCGAATGATATTGAAAAATATCCGGCAGATTCTCCGGAAAAAATGATTGAATTTCAAATTGAAAGAAGATTTGATTTCCCTTATCTGTTTGATGAAAGCCAGGCAGTAGCAAAAGCTTACGATGCAGCTTGCACACCGGATTTTTATTTCTTTGATGATAAGCTTGATCTTGTATACAGAGGCCAGATGGATGATTCAAGACCGGGAAATAATAAAGATGTTACAGGTGAGGATTTGATTATTGCTTTTGAGAATCTTTTGGCTGGAGAACCTCAGGAAGAAATTCAGAGACCTAGCATGGGTTGCAATATTAAATGGAAATAATTGCTGGTTATTTAATTACTGGTTTTATTGAATAATACGAAGCTGCTCTTTTGGAGTGGCTTTTTTGTTTCTTGCAGGGTTATTTTCTCTCGCAGATTTTGCAGATGACGCAGATTTTTAATACACAGTAGATTTCTTCACTCACTTTGTCACTCCGTAGGAGTCTCAACACAGTTTGTATTCTTTTTATTATTACTTCTGAAAAGTAAGTCTGGATTCCTACGGAATGGACAAAAACAACGTTTAGTATAACCATACGAATTGTCACTCCTTAGGAGCCTCAGTATCGTATGCCTTTTTTAATAAACCTCTATAAATTTTCTATAAGTAAGTCTAGATTCCTACGGAATGACAAATACGAAAGCATTGTCTATTCATTCACTTTGTCACTTCATAGTAGTCTCAGCGTAGTTTTTCTATTAAAAACTTACTTTAGCTTTAGTCTCCTTTTCAGTCTTTATATCTACATTAACATTGCTATGAGAATAATTCCTGATAAATTCTGAAGGAGTCTTCCCCGTATATTTTTTAAACATCCTGTTAAAATAGGTCACATTATTAAAGCCACACTGGTAGCTGCATTCTGAAATAGATCTGTCCTGCGCCATCAACAGACATGCTTTATTGATTCTGTAGCGGTTTACAAATTCTGTAAACGTAATCTGGGTG
This sequence comes from Chryseobacterium sp. X308, assembly GCF_020733145.1. Classification (NCBI taxonomy): domain Bacteria; kingdom Pseudomonadati; phylum Bacteroidota; class Flavobacteriia; order Flavobacteriales; family Weeksellaceae; genus Chryseobacterium; species Chryseobacterium sp. X308. Next base: position 80,916 of record NZ_JAJFZH010000010.1, on the reverse strand, counting down.
GCTTTTTTAAAGAAATTACAGAAAGCCGGTAAAGTGAGGTTGGCAAGTTTTGCCACGTCTTCAATATCAATTTCCTTATCGTAATGATGTTCTACATAGGTGAAGATGTTTTCAAGGCGGGTTTTATTTTTTGAAATAATGGTGTAGGGCATAATTTCCTTGTTTAAAAGATCATAATCCTCACATTTTGAAAGTTCAAAAAGAATTTCCAACAGCAATAAGTATCTTTTATAGCCTTCTGATTCCAGCATCAGCTTCAGTTTAGGAAGCATCACCTTTTTTACTTTATGATGAAAATGAATCCCGTACTTTGAAAGTTCCAACAGGTTTTTAATAGATCTCGATTCTACTTCCTGCTCGGGAAACTGAAGGATTTCTTCTTTGAACTGAAGTACAATTTCTTCATGCGGATCAATAGAATTCAGACCGAATCCGGAGTGGGGAATATTAGACCCGATTAACACCAGATCTCCATTCGTATAATTACTTTTATGATAGCCCACATGGCGTGTCCCACTCCCGGAAATGACACATACCAGCTCAATTTCGGGATGATAATGATATTCCCATTTGAATTCTGAAATGGGAGAGTTGTTGTGAATGGTACGGAATGAACTCTTTTCATTAGGGATTACCCTTTCAAAAGTAACTTTCATTTAATTAATCATATTTAATTACTAAAAATAGTAAATATATTAATATAGTTCAAATATTCATTTACTGTGTTAAATTATCGTTAACAGAAATGCTTCTATCTTAGCCAACAAGAAATCACCTGAATGAAAAATCTTAACATCAAGGCCGTTTTATTTTTAAACTATTTTGTCTTTGCCATTCTTCTGAATTCTGTAGGAACAGTCATTCTACAGGTACAGCAGAATTTTGGGATTTCAAAATCTTCGGCAAGCGTTCTGGAAGGCTTCAAAGATCTTCCAATCGCCATATGTTCTTTCATTCTGGCTTCATTTCTTCCGAAGATAGGAATCAAAAAATCAATGCTGATTGCTTTATTGCTGGTAAGCTGCATGTGTTTTGTAATGCCTTTTACCAATGACTTCTGGGTATTCAAATTATTATTTGCAACCGTAGGAGTTTCATTTGCATTAATCAAAATATCGGTTTTTACTTCTATTGGGTTGGTAACGGAAACAGATAAAGAACATTCCAGTTTTATGGGATTTCTGGAAGGGTTTTTCATGATCGGAGTACTGGCTGGAAATGTTTTATTCAGTTTATATATAGATGATCATAATCCGAAATCTACTGAATGGCTGAATGTGTATTGGGTGCTGGGAGGACTTTCAAGTTTGTCTTTTTTATTTTTATTCTTTTCAAAACTGAACGAACAGGAAGCTAAAAGTGATAAAACAGATCTCTTGGGAGATTTAAAAAATAGTGTAAGCTTATTCAGCTATAAAAAAGTATTATGTTTTTTATTATGCGCTTTCCTTTTTGTATTGGTAGAGCAGAGCTTTCAAACGTGGACGCCCACATTTTATAAAGAGATTTTAAAAGTGCCTACCTCTATGAGTATTCAGGCGGGAGCGGTTTTAGCGGGAGCTTTTGCTTTGGGAAGATTTTTATCGGGATTCTTCTCTAAAAAATTCAGCTGGATCTATGTAGTTTCTTTCTGTGTGGTAGGTTTTGCTATCAGTTTATTGCTGGTTTTGCCCTTGACCCATAATATTCATATTGATACAAATACAAACTGGTTGAATGCTCCTTTGGCCGTGTATTTATTTCCTTTGATGGGAGGTTTGCTGGCACCGATTTATCCAAGTATTAATTCTGTGATTCTGGCATCAATCCCTAAATATCTGCACAGTGCGATGTCAGGATTGATCGTTGTTTTCTCAGCAATCGGGGGAACGATAGGTTCTATCATTACCGGTTTTGTATTTCAGGAGTTCAGCGGGCAGCGGGCATTTTACCTTTCCCTGATTCCGCTTTCATTACTGATCACTTCGGCAGTGTTCATGAATAAATTAAAAATTAATCCTAAAAAATAACAATGAGTAATCAGCTTTATATAAACGAAATTCAAAGTCTGTTTGATAATGTACAGAGATCTGAAATTTTTGAAGATCAGAAAATGATGACGGATGCAGTTCCTCTTTTTCCCATTGCAAAGATCAATGAGGATTATGAACAATCCAAAAATACGGAAGGTTTTGATCTGAAAGATTTTGTGATGACTCATTTTGACTTTTTAGGAGCAAGAGTTTCTGTTCAGAGACAAGATCAGCTCCCTATTGGTGAACATATCGAAAAGTTGTGGGATGAACTCACCCGTACAGCATATGAAGAAAAAGGGACCCTTTTAAAATTGCCAAAGCCTTATATCGTTCCGGGTGGTCGTTTTAATGAGTTTTTCTATTGGGACAGTTATTTTATCATGCTAGGATTACAGGTTTCGGGAAGAGTAGAAATGATGGAAAACATTATTGAAAACTGTTCTTATCTGATCCAAAATATAGGATTTGTTCCGAATGCAAGCAGAACTCACTTCCTGAGCAGATCGCAGCCTCCTTACTTTTCATTAATGCTGGATCTTCTTTTCGAAACGACAGGAGACAAGGAGATTTATGTGAAATACCACGAAACACTGGAGAAAGAATATGCTTTCTGGATGAATGGGGAAGAAGGACTTGAAAACGGGTCCAGTGTAAAAAGAGTGGTAAAAACAACAGAGGGAGATATCCTGAACCGTTATTACGATGCAGAAAATACACCACGGCCCGAAAGTTATCTGATCGATATTGAAGATCATGAGAAAGCTTCAGGTGATGAATTTTACAGAAATATAAGAAGCGCCTGTGAATCAGGCTGGGATTTTTCCAGCAGATGGTTTGCAGACGGAGAAAATATACAGACGATAGAAACGCTGAACCTTGCACAGGTTGATCTGAACTGCCTTTTATGGCATTTGGAAATGACTTTGGCGAAATCTTCAGCACTTCAAAATCTGAGTGAAAAAGAAAATTATTTTTCAGAAAGAGCAGCAAGCCGAAGACAGATGATCAATAAATATTTCTGGGATGGAAATACTAACAATTATAAAGATTATCACACTAAAAAAAACACAAAAACACCGTCTGAACATATTGCTGCTCTTTACCCTTTATTCCTTGGAATTGCAGATCAGGAGCAGGCTGAGGCTGTTGCTAAAGCTGTTGCTGAAAAGTTTCTTTACCAGGGTGGTCTTGTTACTACAACTAAAAACTCGGGTCAGCAGTGGGATCTTCCCAATGCGTGGGCTCCTTATCAATGGTTAGGATTTAAAGCAATGAAAAATTACGGCTTTGATGAGCTGGCAGAAAAAATTAAAAACAACTGGTGTTCCAATGTAGAAAGGGTCTACAAAAACACCGGAAAGCTGATGGAAAAATACAATGCATTAGACACAGAAACAATAGCAGGCGGCGGGGAATACCCCAATCAGGACGGATTCGGTTGGACCAATGGAGTGTATTTACAATTACAACAAAACTGAACTAACAATAAAAGAATATGGCTATGAAAAAAAAATCAATCTTTTTAATCGCCGCAACAGCTACGTTATATTTTAATAATGCTTATGCCCAGGAAACACCGCAGGATTCTGCAAAAGTTTCCTCCATCGATCAGATTGTCATTACAGGAAACTCAAATCCGAAGAAAAAAATAGAATCCAGTACAGCGATTTCTACCTTTAGCTCCAAAGAAATCCAGAAACAAAACCCAATCAGTGCTGCGGCTTTATTACAGCGAGTTCCGGGATTTGCAGTGGAAACTTCAGGAGGTGAAGTAGGAAACAACCTTTTTGCAAGAGGGATTCCTTCTGCAGGAGCTTATGAATTTGTACAGGTACAGGAAGACGGTCTTCCGGTTTTTGAAGATGGAGCGCTTCAGTTTGCCAATGCAGATAATTTTTTCCGTGTAGACAATTCGGTCAACCGTATGGAAGCTTTGAGAGGAGGTTCCGGATCTATTTATGCAACGAATTCTCCAGGTGGTCTGATCAACTTTATTACCAGAGAAGGAACCAATGATTTCAGAGGTACGGCGAAACTTGAAACCAGTACCTACGGATTGATGCGTACTGATGTGAATGTAGGAGGCGCATTGGTTCAGGATAAATTGTTTTTCAATGTCGGTGGTTTTTACAGAACAGATGACGGGATCAGGAAGACGGGTTTTAAAGCCAATAACGGCGGGCAGATCAGAATGAATCTGAAATATGTCTTTGATAAAGGCTATGTAAAAGTATATTACAAAAAACTGGATGACAGAAATACATTCTTCCTTCCGATTCCTTTAATCCAGAACGGAAATAAACTGAAAGGATTCCAGGGATTTGATCCTAATTATGGAACATACAGTTACAGAGCCATCAGTCAGCTGAATATTCCACAGGCCGGAGGTGGGTTTTTCAACAGAAACCTTGAAGACGGGATCCATCCGAAAGTAGATGCAGTGGGTGCTGAGTTTAAGTATGATCTTGGAAATAATTTCACGGTTTTAAACAAAACCAGATACACCAATATCAATATGAACTATACAGGAATTTTTCCTGCAGGCGGACCACAGGCGGCAGCCGATTTTGCTAATAGTAACGGAATTGCCGGAAATAACTATCAGTACTCATTGGTAAGCAATGGAAGAATGGTTGATCCTCAATATGTACAAAAGCTTGGCTTCTGGGCAATTGATAAGCAGATGAATAACTTTGTCAACGATTTACAGTTCAACTATAAATTTGATAAAGGAAATGTTACAGCAGGTTTTTATAAATCCAACTGGAAGTCACACCAATACTGGAACTGGAGTAATATTCTGACTACAGCAACGGACAGACCCGAACTACTGAATCTGGTAGATACTTCTTTAAGTCCGTCAGATATTGGATATTCCAAAACATATAACGGGGTTACCAATATGACATTTTTGCAGAGGGATACCCAGACTCAGGGAAGTTTGAATGATCTGTATGTAAACCTGGATTATAATATTACCGATGCCTTAAGTGTAAATGGTGGTCTTCGTTACAGCCACGATTATTACAAAGGAAATTTTGCCAATACAACAAGTGCGAATTTAAATGATTCAGGGTTAACCACGGATGGAACGCACGGTTTCAACACAACAACCGCTGATGACAACATGAGTGTATTGGGAAATAAATATACCTACTGGAACTATAATGTGGATAAAGTTTCTTTTACATTAGCTGCCAATTATAAAATCAACAGAGAAAATGCGGTGTACGCCCGTTTTTCCAATGGTTTCAGATCTCCGAATGAAGAAGCATACTACAATTATTTCTCCAATCCAACCCCTGATAAACCTTTAAAATCAGTGACAACAAACCAATTGGAGGTTGGATATAAATATTACTCGCGTACTTTTGATATAGCAGTGATTCCGTTCTATTCTACCTTGAAGAACCTGTCATTTACGGATGTTTTCTCTGATGGAAAATCTGAAAATACCTTTGCCAATACACAAAACTATGGAGTTGAAGTGGAAGGTTTCGCCCGCTTATTCAATAATATTGTAGAAGTAACATTCAACGGAACCATTCAGAGTCCAAAATATAAAAACCTTGAGGCCGGAAGTGTTCTTGAAGGAAATGTAGTAAGAAGGATGCCCAAATTTTTCTTCAATATTTCACCGGCTGTGAATATTACCAAATCATGGAGAACCTATGTAAGTATGAATTATTATGGGAAACGCTTCCAGGATGAGAAGAATGTACAAACTTTGCCTTCTTTCACAGAATTTGGAGCGGGAATGTCTTACCAGTTAGGAAGAATACGCTTTGCAGTGGATGGAACCAATATCTTTAACACCATCGGGATTACAGAAGGAGATCCAAGAGCAGGATCGCCCAATGGAGACGGAATCATCATGGCCAGACCTATTATGGGAGCTGCTGCCAGAGCATCCATCACATTGGATTTCTAAATTCTATTTCTTTATAACAGCAAAACCGTCAGAATTTCTGACGGTTTTGTATTTTTTATCATAACTGTCCGATAAAAAGTCTAAATACATTGGAAATATCATATTTATGGCAGGGATTAACAGGTCGCTCCTCCGGAGCTTTATTTTACGGTGATCTCATTATTTTTCTATTAACAGTTGATCCCGATGGGATCAAATCCAGCTCCAGTAGGAGCTAACTGTTAATAGAACGTATATGTTTTAAAAATTAGAGCTCCGTAGGAGCGACCTGTTAATTATGTTTAAAATTTACCAGACAAAAATGATTTTTTATATAAAGCGTCAGATATAAGTTTGATTCAAGACATTTATATGATGCTCAACCCCTAAAACCCTCCGATTCTCTTACTTCAAAAACGGATTATACTGTTTCTCAAAACCAATCGATGTAGGATTTCCATGTCCTGAGAAAACCTGGGTATCATTATCTAAAATAAAAAGTTTCGATTTAATTCCCTCAATCAGCTGATCATAATTTCCTTTATATAAATCTGTTCTTCCGATACTGCCTTCAAAAAGAACATCACCGGAGATCATGAATTTTTGTGCTTCGTTATGATAGACAACGCTTCCCGGAGAATGTCCCGGAACATGATATATTTTGAACTTTTCTCCATCCAGATCAAGTTCATCACCTTCCTTAATATATTCTACATCCACTTTTACAGGATTAATCTGCATTCCGAATCTCATACCACTCGCCTGAAGCATATCCAGTACTTCCTGGTCTTCCTGATGCATATATACCGGTACCTTGAATTTGTCAAAAGCCCACTGAAGTCCCAATACATGATCAATATGAGCATGGGTTAAAAGAATTTTCTGAATCTTCAGTCCTTTTTCAGTAATAAAATTATCTATAGCCTGAGTCTCCTGAGCATTCATGTTTCCCGGATCGATTAACCAGGCATTTTTATTTTCGTTATAGACGATGTAAGTATTTTCACTCGCAAAGTTGAATACGAAACCTTGAATCTGAAGCATATGTGAATATTTTTTATTCAAAAATACGATATTATTAAGAAAATGGCTATTTTTCGTTATCTTCGTCATAATGAAAACTTTGCGAATACTCTTACTTTCTTTGGGCGGACTGGTTTTTGGACAAAATATCCAAAGTATTCAGCTGTTCAACCCTCAGACCAATGATGAGACCCCTGTCATTAAAATTGGTGAACAATTGGTTTTAGGCTTTGATGATCTTACAAACGGCAGTCAGATCTACAGATATACCTTCAAACACTATGACAGAAACTGGAATGAAGATAACCTGTTTTTTACAGAATTTGCTACCGGAAGCATGAATGCACTGCTGGATCAGTTTCAGTATTCTTTCAATACATTACAGGCTTATACCCACTATAAACTTGTTTTCCCGAATGATAAGATCCAGCTGAAAGTTTCAGGGAATTATGAGCTGATTGTATACAAAGATTCGGCAGATCAGCCTCTGTTCAAAAAACGATTTTATCTCGTGGAAGATGTAACATCCGTGGGCTTGAATATTTCAAGATTTGCAGATGCAAAAAATCCCAACGTTAACCAGAGGGTAGAAGTGAATGTTTCTCCGAAAGGCGGAGATATTTCTTCCAATGTTAATTCAATTACCATGAATGTGATGCAGAATAACAACCCGAATATGGTGATCTCTAATCTTAAGCCAAGCAGTGTCTTAGGAAATCAGGTTTTGTTCCAGCAGATGAATCTTGTTTTTCCTGGGGATAATGAGTTTTATTATTTCGATAATAAAAATATGAATATGGCCGCGGATATGGTGCGTGCTGCCGAAATAAAAGATGATGTTAACCAGACGTATCTTCATCCGGTATGGGCATTTCCATTAAATTATCAGTATCAGCCGGATGTGAATGGAGCCTGGTACTACAGAAGAAACGACTTGGGAAGAGAGAGAGACGCAGAAAGAGAAGCTGACTATTCTTGGGTTCACTTCTATCTGGATTCCGATCCTGTGGATAAAGAGATTTACGTACTGGGAGGATTTAATAATTTTAAGCCCAGCAAGGAAAATCAAATGCAGTATGACGCATCTACCAAACAGTATGTCGCGAAAATATTCCTGAAACAAGGTTTTTATAACTACGTATTGGCAACAAAAGAAGGAAATGGCTCTCTGAATTTTGGAGAAATAAACGGTAATTTCTGGCAGACAGAAAACCTCTATCAGGCTTTTCTTTATTATGCACCATTCGGAAGAAATTATGATGGTTTGATGGGATATGGAGAATTCAGAACACCAATTGCCAACAAGAGGTAGGTAGTAATACGATAAAAATATCATATAAAATGGGACTGTCTGTTAAGATGGTTCCTTTTTTTTGATTCTATTGAACAGAATTTATCCTCCAGAACGTTGATTAGGATTAATTTTTTACATTATAATGCACTGCATAGTGAAAAATAATAATTCACAAAAAATTGATTTTAGTTAAATTTTTTAACATAAAATTCATATTGCAGAAAAATTATATTTAAATAATTTTCTTTGTTTTAAAATCATCATTGTGTTTTATTTACTGATTTATAATATCAATTGAATTTTATTCATTGATAGTGTTGTTTTATTGTGAAAAGTTTATAAATTCGTCACCACAATCAACCATTATTAATATGAAAACGAAATTTATCTTAGTAGCAAGCGTTGCTGCATGCTCTTTTGTCTTTGGGCAAAACACACCATCAAAATTAGTTCCGGGAAAAAGCGGACTACATGCTGAATTTATGAGATTTGAAAAAAATGCACCTTCCTATCAGGGAGCCCCTGTTTTATTTGACGAAGCTTCTCAGAGACTTTCTCCGGGGCAGGCTCGTAAACTAGGGTTAGAAAAAGATGCATTAGGTTTTGAAACTCAAAGATTTCAACAGACCGTTAATGATATTCCTGTAGAATACGGAATGATGGCGGTACAGACAAAAGACGGTAAAATTGTAGGACAATCAGGAAAATGGGTTATTAAAGTTCCGAAAGGACTTGACAAAACAGCCAGTCTTGCTGAAAATGCTGCTTTACAGAGCGCTTTGTCATTTGTAGGAGCAGAATCCTATAAATGGAAAAATAAAGAAGAAGAAGATTTTCTTAAAAAAGAAACCGGTGATCCCAATGCAAGCTATGCTCCAAAAGGTGAATTGGTTTATTATTCAAATCCTGATGATGAGAAGCTGAATGATTTAAGACTAGCCTATAAATTCGATATCTATGCAGAAAAACCATTAAGCAGACAATATGTTTTTGTGGATGCTAAAAATGGAAAAGTGCTGGGAGTAGATGCCATTATTCACGAAGTAAACACACCGGGAACAGCCGTTACAGGATATAGCGGAACCCGCAGCATCACTACAGACTCTTATAACGGAAGCTACAGATTAAGAGAAACAGGAAGAAACGGAGGAACTTCAGTAGAAACCTATAACCTGAAAAAAGGAACAAGCTATGCTTCTGCGGTAGACTTTACAGATACGGACAACAACTGGAATAATGTTAATACCAATAAAGATCAATACGCTACAGATGCTCATTGGGGAGCAGAAATGACAGTGGATTACTTCTACACAAAATACGGACGTAAGAGTATTGATAATAATAATTTCGCTATTAAATCTTATGTTCACTATTCTACCAACTATTTCAATGCATTTTGGGATGGTTCCAGAATGACATATGGTGACGGAAGTTCGACAACAAACGGTGGAAAACCTTTAACAGCAATAGATGTATGCGGCCACGAAATTACACACGGGCTAACTTCTAAAACAGCGAATCTTGCTTATCAGAGAGAATCCGGAGCATTAAATGAAGGCTTCTCAGATATCTTTGGAAACACCATTGAACGTTGGGCAAGACCTACTCAGGCAAGCTGGACATTGGGAGAAGATTTCAACTACGTGATCAGAAATATGGCTAATCCGAATGCATACAGCCAGCCGGATACCTATATGGGAACCTATTGGAAAACTACCACAACTTCAGGTTGCGTTACTCCAAGCCAGTCTAATGATTATTGTGGGGTTCATACCAATTCAGGTGTCCTTAACTTCTGGTATTATCTATTAGTTACAGGAGGTTCTGGTACGAATGACAAGGGCTTTGCTTATAATGTTTCTGGCATTGGACTGGATAAAGCCGGAGCTATTGCTTACAGAACATTAACGACTTATCTTACTTCTTCTTCTACCTATGCAAATGCAAGAACTTATTCTCTTCAGGCAGCAGCAGATTTGTATGGAGCAGGCAGTAATGAAGTAACTCAGGTTACCAATGCATGGAATGCTGTAGGTGTAGGAGGAGGAACTTCTCCGGCAGGAAAAATGGCAACCGCAGATACAGCGTTGTACACTATAAGCCCGAATCCTGCAACAGACAGATTCACCATCAACTTTGAAGGAAAATCAGGAAAAGGAATTGTAGAACTGGTAAGCCTTACAGGTAAAAAAGAAATTTCTGAGAAAGTTGAAATTACTGATGGGGTAAATAAACTGAACATTCAGCTTCCTTCTAATATTCTTCCGGGAGTATATATTGTACTGGTAAACGGAGAGAAAGCAGGAAACCTGATTAAAAAATAACCAAATCAAATCTTTAATATATTCAATGAAAAGGCCGCAAGAATTAACTTGCGGCCTTTTGTATATTTTGAGTAAAAAAATTATACTAAATAGAAATCATTCAGTTTTTCTTCGCAAAGTGTTTTTACCACTTCAATCCATCGGTCTTCATCATTCAGACACGGGATATAATGGAAATTTTCACCGCCGCCATGCATGAACTGTTCTTTTCCTTCTACAGAAATTTCTTCCAGGGTCTCAAGACAGTCAGAAACGAAGGCCGGACATACAATTGCCAGGTTTTTGATCCCTTTTTTACCAATTGTTTCCAATGTTTCGTCGGTATATGGCTCAATCCATTTATCTTTTCCTAATCTTGACTGGAAAGAAACAATCGTTTTTTCTTTAGGTAAATTCAATTTATCAATAACAAGCTGCGTTGTTTTATAACATTGGTGACGGTAGCAGAACTGATGACTTGGATTATCATCTCTGGAACAACAGTCATTAAGGTTACAGGTCTTCGTAGGATCTGTCTTATAAATATGTCTTTCCGGAACACCATGGTAAGAGAACTGCAATGCATCGAAATTTTCAGGAAGCTTCTCTTTAATACTTTCCGCAAGACAGTTGATATAAATATCTCTGTTATAGAAAGGCTGAATATAATTAATTTTTATACCGGGAAACTTCTTTTTTCTTACCTCTTCGGCCTTTTCAATAACCGTTTCCGTGGTACTCATCGCATATTGAGGATATAGTGGAAAAAGAACAATCTCAGTGATTCCCTGATCTACCAGTTTCTGAATTCCGGTTTCAATACTCGGCTCAGCATACCTCATTCCGATTTCCACAGGAACATCTACTACTTTCTGAAGCTTTTTCTGAATCTGTTCAGTGATGACAATCAGTGGAGAACCTTTATCGGTCCAGACTGTTTTATACGCTTCAGCAGATTTTGCAGGTCTGGTTTTCAGAATGATTCCCTGTACAAGCAGTGCACGAAAGATCCAACGGTAATCAATCACCCTTTCATCCATCAGAAATTCATCAAGATATTCCTTTACGTCGTTTACAGCTGTTGATCTCGGTGATCCGAGGTTGACTAGTAAAATTCCTTTCTTATTCAATATTCTAAATTTTAATTATGAAACAGAGGTTCTAAAATCTGTTACTAATTTTGATACTTTGGCAAAGGTATTACTTTCCAGTAAGCCATTGCTTTCAAATTTGCCTTTTATCCCTTTTATTAATACCTGATGTTTATCATCTGCCATGGCTCCGAGAGTTTTTAAGATCAGTAACAACTCTTCGTGTCCTTTTTCACCGCTGGCGGAAGCCGTGATCACAGCAACAGGTTTTTCAGAAAATACCGTTATGGAAACACACCATTCCAATAGATTTTTTAATCTTCCGGGAATGCTGAAAATATATTCCGGTGTGGAAAATATAACACCCGCTGAGTTTTTAATGTTCTCTCTGATCTTCAGAACCTCTTCAGGAGTATGATCATCCGTTAATGCGGTGTCAAAATGGGGAAGGAAAGATAAATCAGCATACATCTGAAAGTCTGAATTGTCCATATTTTCCAGCACCTGTTCCATCAGTTTCTGATTGCTGGAATTTGCCGAAGCACTTCCAATAATCACTACAATTTTTTTTCCGGGAGGCATTTCGGCAGTTTTATCCGTTTACAGCTTCCACTCTTTCTACTAAGTCCGGAACGAATTGTTTTAAGATATTTTCAATTCCGTTTTTCAAAGTAGCAGTAGAGCTTGGGCAGCCGGAGCAAGCACCCTGTAGAAGCATTTTTGCTGTTTTATTTTCCTGATCATATTCCATCAGAGAAATTTTTCCACCATCATTTTCTACGGCAGGAGCTACATATTCATTTAAAATGTCAGAAATTTTCTGCTCATCCTCTGTATAATCTCTGTTGATAATTTTCTCCACAGGATTTTCATGTTTCTGAGGTTCGATTTTTGAAATTTCACCTCCGTTCTGAAGATATTCGGCAATAAGTGCACGAACAGTCATCATCACCTGGTGCCATTCTACAGAATTATCTCTCGTAACAGCTACAAAGTTGTCCGAAATGAAAACTTCCGTTGCAAAATCAAACTCTTTAAAAATAGCCTGTGCTAAAGGAACTTCTTCAGCCGCTTCTTTCGATTTTACTTCCACGAAACCATCCATCAGTAATTTGCTGGAAACAAACTTCATTACATTGGGATTCGGAGTCATTTCAGCATAAATCTGATACATTTCTTTTTTCTTCTGAAGATAAATTCTCGGGTTGGCCAGTAATTCATCCTCAATTACATTTTTCAGACTTTCAGCAACATGTTCCCATTCTATGGTATCCTGTTTTGCCACAGCTACAAAATTAGCGGTAATGAAAACTCTTTCCACAAACGGATAATTGAAAAGTTCCTGTGCCAGAGGAATTTCTGAAATATCTGAATTTCTGTCCAGTTCCAAAGACCCGGGGATGAGATTGTAATCTGCTACAAATTTCATCACTTTTGGGTTTTCAGTTGGTTCTATAAGTACGGTACGCATTTTTTCGTTAAATTTGAGATACAAAAATACGCATTAGAAGTTAGAAGCTGAAAATTGAGAGTTAGATTTTTGCTATCACTGTAATTTAGAAGTTAGATATCAGAAATGATAGTATATTTTAATTCCCAATTGGGCACATTTTCACATTTCAAATTAATATTATGGCACTAATAAAACAGCTTTTAGGAAAAGCACCACAGATCGGAGAGAATACTTTTTTAGCAGAAACGGCAACTATTATTGGCGATGTCACAATGGGAAAAGACTGTAGTGTCTGGTATAATGCAGTAATCAGAGGAGATGTTCATTATATCAAAATGGGCGACAAGGTGAATGTTCAGGATAATGCAATGCTGCACTGTACGTATCAGAAATATCCTTTGAATATCGGTAACAATGTTTCCATCGGACATAACGCGATTGTTCATGGATGTACCATTAAAGATAATGTATTGATCGGAATGGGAGCTATTGTGATGGATGATTGTCTTGTAGAAGAAAACTCTATTGTAGGAGCTGGTTCTGTAGTGACTCAGGGAACTCACATTAAATCCGGAGAAGTCTGGGGAGGAGTTCCTGCAAGAAAAATCAAAGATATCAATGCTCAGTTGCTGGAAGGAGAAGTGAACAGAATTGCAGATAACTATGTGAAATATTCATCATGGTATAAGGAGAATGTGAAGGATCATCAATTTTAGGATGTCAGGTGAATAGTGAATAGTCAATCGCTGCGCTTGTCAGTTTTTTGGGATTGCAAAACTTCACCATTCACTTGCGAAGCAAATTCACTTATTAACTATAAAATAGTGAAAGGTCAATGGTCAATTCGCTGCGCTTGTCAGTTTTTTTGGATTGCAAAAATTCATCATTCACTTGCGAAGTAAAATTCACGATTGATCTATTTAAAATAAATATAAAAGCTCTGTTTCAAAACAGAGCTTTTTCGATTTGATATAGAACCTTTGCTTTATTGTTAATTATTGTCCGGCGTGATAAGTCTGATCTTACCATTGATACATTTGAGTGATGTAGGTGGCTCGATCATCATACAGTCAGACGTAATATTATACTTTTCATTAAAAGCTTTCACTTTATCCGTATACTCATTCACTCTTTGTAAGAAAGCTTCTTCTTTTTTCTTAGGATAGGCAATGTATTGCTGAGGTCCGCCGCAGGCTTTTGATCCCATAGGAGCAAATGCCCATTCGCTGGCATCCGTACATTTTTCTCCTGATACTTCAGATTCAATAGAAGCTTTTAATCTATCCAGCTGTGCCTGTTCATATTTCTGACTGTCTTCGTCAGCAGGTCTGTCTGCAATATCAACAGGAAGATTGGTATTGGCATTCTTTGATGTATTACACGAAACTAAAGTTAATGTAGTACACAATACTATTGCCGGGATATGAAAGAATAATTTTTTCACAATAAACTTTTTTCTTTTTAAGAATTTTCAAAACTTATGCCAAGGTAAGAAATTCAAATTCATTTCCGTATTTTTGACGAAGATGAATAATCATTTTTTTGACTTAATAGAATATACAAACAGAAGTGTTTTTTTAACGGGGAAAGCCGGAACAGGAAAGACAACATTTCTTAATGATTTTGTAAGGCGTACCAAGAAAAAGCATATTGTAGTGGCTCCCACGGGAATTGCTGCCATTAATGCAGGAGGAGTAACCATCCATTCCATGTTTGGGCTGCCGTTGAGAACCTTTCTTCCTACTACAGAAAGGATAGATACCAGTTTGGCCAATAATATTGCCGATCTGATGCCTCATTTCAAATACCGTAAAGATAAACTCAAACTTCTGAGAGAGGTTGAGATCATCATTATCGATGAGGTTTCGATGCTGAGGGCTGATGTTCTGGATATGATGGATTTCTCTTTGAGATTCATCAGAAGGAATAATCAGAGATTCGGAGGAGTACAGATGCTCTTTATCGGGGATTTGTATCAGCTTCCTCCGGTGGTAAGGGATGAGCATATCCTCAAAATGTATTACAACTCACCTTTCTTTTTTGACAGCCATGCCATTAAAGAAATTCCAATCGTCACCATTGAGCTGACAAAGGTATACAGACAATCAGACGAAGAGTTTCTGGAAATTCTGAATGCCATCCGTGACGGCGATGTGGATAATATAGATTTTGATCATCTCAATGAAAGGTATGATCCTGACTTTGATATGGGAAAAGAGTCTTATGTATATCTGTGTTCTCACAATAAAATGGCAGACGAGATCAATCAGGAGAAATTAGCTGAAATAAAAGTAGATCCTCAGATTTATGAAGCTAAACTGGTAGGAGACTTTAAAGAAAATCAATTTCCAAATGACCAGTTTCTGGAACTGAAAATTGGAGCTCAGATCATGTTTATCCGAAATGATATTTCCGGAGAAAAGAAATATTTTAACGGAAAACTGGGTGAGATTATCGGGTTGGATGAGAATGAAATCCGTGTTGTTCTGGATGAGAGTGAAAGAGAAATTGTGGTAAAAAGGGAAACCTGGGAACAGAAAAAATATTTCCTTGATACGGATAAAAATATCAAAGAGGAAGTGTTGGGAAGTTTTGAACAGTTTCCTATCAAATTGGCATGGGCGGTTACGATTCACAAAAGCCAGGGACTAACATTTGATAAAGTGATTATTGATGCCGGGAAAAGTTTTACTGCCGGTCAGGTGTATGTGGCTTTATCCCGCTGCAGAACTCTGGAGGGCATTGTTTTAAAATCAAAAATTACTCCCGAAGTTATTTTCAAAGATAACAGGATTCTGCATTTCCACACCGATACTATTGCCAATGATCATGTGGAGGCGATTCTGAATCAGGAAAAATATGATTACAGCATCAGAAAAGTATTGCGAACATTAGACTGTACATGGTTTTTGAAAGAAGTGGAGGAGTGGAATAACCTTTCCATTGTCACCAAGAATATAGACCACGTTAAAACCAAACAGCTTTATCTTCAGTTGAAACATGAAGCGGTCAACCTGGGGAAAATTTTTGAAAAATTAGAACGAATCATTTTCCAGAAAGTCAATAATTTTATTGAACAGAAAGAAGAATGGTCCGAAATTGAAAGCAAATCAAAAGGTGCGGTTAATTTCTTTTTTACAGAAACCAGAAATAAAATATTCGATCCTTTAAAAGAATTTTATGCTGAGATAAAAGGAGCAAAAGGATTGAAACAATACAACGAAGAATTCAAAAGCTGGCTGGAAGATATTGAAGAATATCTGAACAGTCTGAGAGACATTCACCTGCTTGAAACGAAACTTTTAGATGAAAAGAATGATAAGGAAATCAATCTGAAAATTGCTAAAGTTCCGTCCCAGGTTTTAACCTTCCAGTTGTTTGAGCAAGGAAAAACGATCGGTGAAATTGCCTTGGAAAGAGGGCTGGTGAAAGAAACAGTTATTGGGCATCTTGCCAAATTTGCCGAACAGGGATTGCTGGATATTTCCCGAGTTATTACTTCGGATAAGATTAAGGCTTTTGAAGATGAATTCTATAAAAATCCACATGAAACATTAACCGAGTGGAAGAATGCATTGCCAATCCATTTTGAATTTAACGAAATCAGGATTTTAATTAATCATTATAATTATAAAAAAGAAAAGAACTCGTAAGAGTTCTTTTTTTATGGAGAGACGATTCTTAAAAATTTAAGGATACATCGCATTGATGGTATTGATATCTCCGGTCGTAAATCCGGTTCTGGTATAAGTAAAATTGCTGTTGTCAGCTCTGGTAATTGTAGGCAGTCCGTTTCTGGAATATGAGGTCGGCCAATACATCATCACCGAATTAATATTAAACGGGCCTATATCTGTTCCGGAATTATAGATATTGAAATTATAAGACTGTCCGCTTTGAATATTATTCCACAGGATTTTTACGTATTGATCTCTGTCTTTACGCGTATGTTCATGATAAAGTCCTACCGTATGCCCCATTTCATGAATGACTGATCCTACAGAAATATACTGATCTAAGGAAATGGTTTGCTTCCCACCCTGATATCCGATGTGAGCCCAGCCATCAGATCCTGATGAGCTTCCGAAAATAAATTCCACATAATTAGACTGGTTGGTGCGGTAGATCCATTGTGTATTGGTTTTGTTATTGTACTCGCTGATGGCAGAGTTGATTTTATTAACATTGATGGAACCCATATTGCTGGCAATAGTATAATAAATTTTACCATTCGGCCATCTTGAATAGCTTGCACCGCCTTTATTGGCTTCGCTGCCTTCGGATAGCTGTTTATCGGTAAGAACAATATCTCCCTGGAAAAAATTCATTCCGTTTTTTCTTTCATAGGTAATTTCCTGGCCGTTCAATTGTCCTTTTTTTACAAGATCAGTATTGAGGGCATTGGTTTGAGCTTCAGAAGTAATTTCCTCATTGTTTTTGCTGCAAGACGAAAATATAACAGCAATAAGAAAACTCATAAAGACAGTTTTTCCTGTCAGCATCTGCTTATAAAACAGGCTGTTTGTTTTTTTGATCATATTAATTATTTTTAAGATTTGGTATACGAATATAATTAATATTTCTCTTTTTATTGAATTATTTTTATTAAAATATACTTATTCTTATTGTTTATTTTAAAAATCACTTAAACGAAAGCCTGTAAAATAAAAAAGGTTCTGAAAATGTTCAAAACCCTTTTATTTTTATTCGTTTAGCATATCTTGATTGACTCTGTAGCCAACGATTTTTATGTCTCCTTCTTTATTCTTCTCTAAAGTAAAAGATTCTTCTGTTTTCTTAGTCCCTCTTTTTACATTGTACATAAAGAAGTATTGACTCCGTGCATTACTTCCCTTCACAACCATTGTTTCCCATTTGGCAAGATTATATTCTTCAACAGGACCAATCGCATTGACTGTATTCATAAGTTTTACAAGTTTTTCTTTATCGGTCACCTCGAAAAACTTCTCGCCAAATAACTTATAAATATCATCCGGATTTTTTCCGTATCGAAGTTCCCAATAAAATTTTATGGGAATTTTTTCACCATCTGTTTTGTCAGACTCTCTGTCTTTATAAAATTGATTGTAAGAACAGCTTATTAAAAGGAATGATACAAAGAGCAAATAAATATTTTTCATTAAATTTTAGTGTCTAAGATTAATTTTCTTCGGTTGTTATCATAAATAGTAGCATGATAACTTTCGTCTCTGAATTCAGTTTCTGTATTTTCTATTTCATTAAATAAGTTTTTGTCTGTCCGGGAAAATTCAACAATTTCAAAATACTTTTCATCAATATAGTTGAAGTCTACCAGCTTTAGATAGTCATCAATAGAGTTTTTATCAATCATAATTTTTCCACTACCAAACTGATGTCTGTTCTGACCATTTTTCTTAACGCCAGACACCCAATATTCTTCTCCCGTTTCTATATCAAAATGATTAGCATTGATTCCCGGCCTTTTGAGTTTTTTGAGTGCCTTGTTATCGAAATAAACAGTTTGCCCTGATTTTGAGAATTCTACAAAACCAATCCATGCCGGACCGTGATGACCGTAGGATTTGTTTTCGATATACATTATTTTTCTTTTCATGTCCTTTAATGATGTTGCAATTTACCCAAATATTATATAAAATAAAGCTAAAAAAAATTTTTATTCCAATAGTTTTTCCCTGAACTGATCAATTGTTTTTATTAATTACAAAAAGTAACTAATGCAGTTTTTATGTTTTAAATTTGCCTTGTTTTTCAGATTAAAGAAAAATTAACATCATAACATGAAAAATTTTGAAATTTCTGTTTTGGATCTTGCCCCGGTAAAGCAAGGAAAAAGCATTCACGATACTTTTCAGGACAGCTTATCACTAGCCAATCACGCTGAAAATTTAAATTATAAAAGATTCTGGCTGGCGGAACATCACAATATGGAAAGCATTGCAAGTTCAGCAACCTCTGTTTTAATAGGTTTCATTGCCAATGGAACGAAAACAATCAGAGTAGGTTCAGGAGGAATTATGCTTCCCAACCACAGTTCTCTGATTATTGCTGAACAATTCGGAACACTGGAGTCTTTATTTCCGGGCAGAATTGATCTTGGGTTAGGAAGAGCGCCGGGAACAGATGGCTTAACGGCTCAGGCTTTGGGAAGAAATCCAGCCATCATCAATGAACAGTTTCCAAGACAGATCCTCGAACTTCAAAGATATTTCTCCAAAGAAAATTCGGACGCGATGGTTCGTGCAATTCCCGGAGAAGGACTGGATATTCCGCTTTATATTCTGGGATCAAGTACAGACAGTGCCTGGCTGGCTGCGGAACTTGGTCTGCCTTATGCATTTGCAGGACACTTTGCTCCGGAGCAGATGGAAATGGCTTTTAAAATCTACAGAGAGCATTTTGAACCATCAAAATATCTGGATAAGCCTTATATCATTGCCTGCGTAAACGGGGTAGCAGCAGAAACTTCCGAAGAAGCTCACAAGATTTCCACTACTTTATTCCAGGCATTCATCAATATTGTAAGAAACGACAGAAAACCATTCGCGCCGCCGGTAGATGACATGGATGAAATCTGGTCCCCAATGGAAAAATCTATGGTTTTACAGAAACTGAGATATACATTTATCGGAGATCAGGCAGAAATTCAGCAAAAGCTTAAAGATTTCCAGGAAAGGTTTGAGGTAGATGAAATGATGATCAATTCACATATCTACGATCATCAGAAAAGATTAAGATCTTATGAGATTTTCAGAACGGCAGCAGACTCACTATCCAAAGCGTAATAAACCATCCATAATTAATTGGCAGATGCTTATTTTTATGAGTATCTTTGCACAAATAAAAAGTAAAAATGTCCGATATTAAATTAAATACTATTCCAGAGGCTATTGAGGACCTTAGAAATGGTAAGATAATCATAGTAGTAGATGATGAAGACAGAGAAAATGAAGGTGATTTTCTTTGCGCGGCAGAGCTTACAACGCCGGAAATTATCAATTTTATGGCTCTTCACGGAAGAGGTCTGATCTGTATGCCACTTCCTGAAAAAAGATGTGATGAGCTTGGACTAGAAGTAATGGTAAGCAGAAGCAGCGATCCTAAAGAAACTGCTTTCACGGTATCGGTTGACCTTTTAGGAAACGGAACATCTACCGGAATTTCTGCAGGAGACAGAGCAAAAACAATTTTAGCTCTGATGGATGAAAAATCCAAACCTACAGATTTTATGAGACCAGGCCATATTTTCCCGCTTCGTGCAAGAAAAGGAGGCGTATTGAAAAGAGCCGGACATACAGAAGCCGCTATCGATCTTACCAGCTTAGCCGGTTTAAAAGAAGGAGGGGTGATCTGCGAGATCATGAATGAAGATGGTACAATGTCACGTCTGCCTGAACTTCACGCTTTTGCCCAGAAGCATGATATGAAGATCGTTTCTATTGAAGACCTGATCCATTATCAGCTTAAAAAAGGAAATCTTGTGGAAAGAATTGAAGAGAGAAAAGTAAAGACGTTTTACGGAGACTTTGATTTCTATGCTTTCAGGGAAACTTCAAATGAACAGATCCATTTTGCCTTAACAAAAGGCGCCTGGACTGTAGACGAGCCTGTTTTGGTAAGAGTACAGTCATCAGATTCTTATTTTGATGTATTGACAAGATTGAATAACGGTGAGAAGCCATTGCTGGAAAAAGTAACCAATATGGTGAATGAGGCTGGAAAAGGAGCTATTATTTTCATCAACAATGTTTCCAATTCTGAAAATACATTGAGAAAACTTCAGCAGTTCCTGAATTATCAGGACGGGCAGGAGCAGCATCCTACACTGGCGTACAACTACAGAGATTATGGAATCGGAACGCAGATCCTTAAGAATTTAGGAATCAACAAGTTTAAAGTAATCACTCAAAACCCTAATATTAAGCCTCAGGTTGGAGGTTATGATGTAGAGGTTACTGAGATGGTGCAACTATAGTGAAATGAATAGTCAATAGTGAATTTTTTCACATCAATGGCTGTTTACAATACAAAATATAAGGTTTAGGATTTTCTGAACCTTTTTTTATTTTTAAACCATGACTGAGCCTTTAAAAAAACATATCCGGAGTTATATTGATATTTCAGATGAAAAGCTGGAGAAATATTGCAGTGCTTTCAACCTTAGGAAAATAAAGAAAAAAGAATTCCTCTTAAAAGAAGGAGAGATTTGCGAATTTGAAGGGTTTGTATTAAGCGGATGTTTTAAAGTTTTTCATACCCATCATAATGCAGCTGAACAGATATTGTATTTTGGCATTGAAAACTGGTGGATTTCGGATATTGACAGCTTTGTGAACCGTATTCCTTCAAAGCTTAATATTCAGGCTTTGGAGGACAGTGAGATTCTTCTTATTCCCAAAAAAGAAAAAGAGAAACTGTATGCCGAAATGCCTGAGATTGAAAGATTAATGAGGCTTAAATTTCAAAAATCAATTATAGCATTGCAGCGCAGAATCATTGATAACCTGAGCAAGCCTTCAGATGAACGGTATGTTGAGTTTTTAAAGGATTACCCGCAAACAGCGCACCGTCTTACCAATATTCAGATTGCTGCCTACCTGGGAGTAACGCCGGAATTTATAAGCAGAATCAGAAAGAAAATTGTTAGTAAAGCATAATCTTTCTTTGTATTTAAAATTTAAAAGTCCCGGAAGCTGTAAATACTTCGGGACTTTATTTTGAGTATCTTAAAAGGTGTTCTTTAATTCAGAGTTATTCCATCAAAGTTTCGGAAGCCGTTCAGAAAATCTTTTACCATCATTCTCTTTTTACCTTCCAGCTGAAGTTCCAATGGATAATAGATTCCATCCTGTGTATAAATTTTAAATCCGTTCTTCGAAATTTCCAGTGTTCCGGCAGGTTTACCATGATCAGAAAGTTCGAACTTACCTCCGAATATTTTTAAACCTTTTTCTTCGTTTTCAATCTTTAAAGTAGTGAATGCTGCCGGGTAAGGAGACATTCCAAGAATGAGCTGGTGAATGGTCTTTGAAGGCTGCTCCCAATTGATCCTTGTATCTTCCTTGAAAATTTTATAAGCATTTTTAGGATGTTCCACCTGTGGCTGAGGCTTCTCCTGAATGGCATTTTCTGCAAGCCCATCCAGTGTTTTCACAACAAGCCCTGAACCCATTTCCATCAGTCTGTCGTGAAGGCTTCCGGCATTTTCATCAGGTAAAATTTCTATTTCCTGCTGAAGAAGAATATTCCCTTCATCAATTTTTTCGTTAATAAAGAAAGTGGTTGCTCCGGTTTTTTCTTCCCCATTGATTACTGCGTAATTGATAGGAGCTGCTCCTCGGTAATCAGGAAGCAATGAAGCATGAAGATTGAAAGTACCCATTTTTGGCATTTCAAAAAGTACTTTAGGCATCATTCTGAAAGCAACTACTACAAAAACATCAGCATCCAGTTTTCTAAGTTCTTCCAAAAACTCCGGATTTCTCAGCTTTTCCGGCTGAAAAACAGGAATATTGTTTTCTTCTGCATAGATTTTTACCGGTGATTGGTGAATTTTCTGTCCTCGTCCGCTTGCTTTATCAGCAACAGTTACTACACCTACAACCTGATGATGAGATTGATGGATGGCCTCCAGAGAAGTCTTTGCAAACTCGGGAGTCCCTAAAAAAACGACTTTCAATGATTTCATACTGCAAAGATAAGTTTTTGATCTGAGAGTCGGAAGGTTTCAGGTTTGGGGGGGAGAGTATGAGAGTATGAAAGTATGAGAGTGGGAGAGTTTTAGAGTATAAGAGTTTTAGAGATAGACTGCGATTACGATTACATCATATCATATCATATCATATCATATCATATCCAGGCATCTTTCTTATTACTCATCACTCATACTTATTACTCATGATTCAGCGCATACGTTCTGAAGTTCAGCATCCTTACCTTTCCGGAATCTAATAGGAAAATCAGATTTTCCAGAATATTTTCTTTGGAATGATAGCTGAGCTGGATAGATAGTTCTTCAATGGTAGCCGACTTTTTAGCTAATAAATTAATGATCTGCTGAGAAATATTTTTTCCAAAGATGGATTGCTTATTTTTTTCGCAGACAGAGCACTGTCCACAGTTTTTTGAATTTTTTTCACCAAAATAGGCTAAAATTAGTTTCATTTTACAATAGTCGTTATTTTCTACGTAAAATTTCATCTCTTCCCATTTCTGGATTTTATTCCTCTGAATATGTTCAAATAATTTCCAGTAAGCGCTGTTCACAGCTCTTTCATCACGGGGTTTCAGGAATTTAATGCTGGCTAATGCTCCGTCGATATATTCAAGGTAATTCTTTTGCTGAAGCTCTTTCAGACGTTCCTTGATTAAGGGAACACTGATATTGATTTTGTTGCTGACCTGCTGTTCGCTGAACATCACTTTGTGCGTAGTAATTCCTGATAGGGTACGGAAAAGGAGTTCTATGAAATGGCCATCTTTTTGTGGCAGCTGATCGATTTCATCAGCTTTAATAAAAAGTTCGAGCGAAGACAGACTTTTGTTGTCATTGTAGTAGACAATTTCCTGGTTGTGCAGAAAATTGAGTACATTGTTGATCTTGGCCTTCGATAGTTTTGTAAAATTCTGTATACTGAGATGATTCAGTTGAAATGTCTTTTCCGGAAGTTCAAATTCAGCTACCTGAAAAATAGAGTAGAGATAACTAACAATTTTCAAAAACTCAGCTTTGTTGGGTGTCTGGTTTTTTAAGACCTGATCAAAATTCAATAGTTCCTGTTTGTTCCAGAGCATGAAGGCAAAACTGTCTTTGCCATCTCTTCCGGCCCTTCCGATTTCCTGATAATAGTTTTCAAGGGATGCAGCGGGAGAATAGTGAATGACAAAACGAACATTATCTTTGTCAATACCCATTCCAAAGGCATTGGTAGAAATAAGGACGTGATTGTCACTGTTATTCCAAAGATTCTGTCTTGCATTCTTTTCTTTTGTTGTGAGGCCCGCATGAAAATAATCTACATTTTTCAGTTGATTTTTCTTTAGAAATTCTGCCAGCAGTTCAGCTTCTTTTCTTGTTCTTACGTAGACAATTCCGGAATCATTGCTGTATTTTAAGATATCAAAAACACGCTGAAATTTATCAGATACTTCATCTGTAAAAATTTTAATGTTCTCTCTTTTGAAACTCTTTTGAAAAACAAAAGGATTTTTCAGTTCCAGTTTATTTTTAATTTCTTCCAGCACTTTCGGAGTTGCAGTTGCAGTTAAGGCAAGGCAGGGAATCTCCGGGTTATTACTTCTGAATCCTTTTATATTCTGGTAGCTGGGCCTGAAATCCTGTCCCCATTCTGAAATACAGTGCGCTTCATCAACGGCAATGAAGGAGAGCTGTATTTCTTCCATATTCTGAATAAACTGAGTATTGGTAAGCCTTTCAGGAGAAACATAAAGCAGCTTGGTAAGTCCTTCTTTACAGCGGTCATAAATGGTTTCAGCATCATATTCATCCAATTCGGAGGAAAGATATTCTGCTTCTATACCGCGGGCTTTAAGCTGATTAACCTGGTCTTTCATCAATGCCAGCAAAGGAGAAACAACAAGGCAGGTTCCTTCTTTCAATAAGGCTGGTAATTGATAGCATAAAGACTTTCCTGCTCCTGTAGGTAAGAGAACCAGGGTATCTTTTTCATTAATAACAGCATTGATAATTTCTTCCTGAGAATCTCTGAAGTCGGTATAACCCCAGAAATACTTAAGAGTATCATATTTTAGCTTTTGAAAATCCTGCGGAGAAATCATGTTGTAAAAATAAGGAAAGAATTAGGACAAAAAAAGTCACGCAGGGCGTGACTTTCATATAATATATCAATATGTTTATTATTTAGCTTCGAAGTATACTCTTCTGTTGGCTCTGTTTTTCCATTCAGGGCACTTCGTTGCCGGTTCACATTCAGGATATTTAAGGTCTTTTTCACCTTTTCCTATTGCCTGTAATTTACCTGTCTGAACACCGTTTTTGATCAGATAGTTCTTAACGTTGTTTGCTCTTCTTTCAGATAGTTTCTGGTTGTAAGCATCAGTACCTCTTGTATCTGTAGCTCCGATTACATTGTAAGAACCATTTGAAGAATTAATATAGTTTACTGCATTATTTAAAATTGGAGTATTTGAAGGTAAAATTCTGTCAGAATTCAGATCAAACTCAATTCCTTCCAATTTAGTTTCTGTTTCTACTACAGGTCCTGTTGTAGCTACAGGACATCCGTTGTTTTCAACAGGTCCCGGAACCGTTACACACTTATCGTAAAGGTCAATTACACCGTCTAAGTCAGTATCAAGCGCAACTCCGGCACCATCCACTCTTGCCCCTGCAGGAGTATCAAGCTGTCTGTCCCAATCGTCGCATACACCGTCGTTATCAGCATCACCTTTTTTACATACTTCAATATCCTGGTTTTTGTTAGCCAGTACATCAAGTTTATAATAGATTTCCTGAAGCGGGTCATGCCACATTAAGTGAGATTCGTGTTTTCCAAGTTTAACAGAAAGACCTAAAGTAGCGTTGAAGAAGTTGTCGGAAACCTGCTCAGAACGTTTGTTGATAGCGCTGTATTTATCACCTCCACCGTCAAATTCATCATCACCGGTTACTACATACATTAATCTACCTTCAATATCGATTCTTCTGTTCACTTTAAACTTCAGACCTGTACCAGCCTGCATGAACATAGAACCTAATTCGAAAGGTTTGATTTCAGTCATCAATCTCTGTCTATTGCTTCCGTCTTTCTGATATGCTCTGTACGCAATAGTACCGATACCAGCATATCCGTGAAGTGCCCATCTGTAAGGAGAATGGTTGTCAACTCTTCTTAACAGGTTTGAGAAGTTAATATCTCCTAAGATAGAGATCGCGTCATACTGAGTTCTTGCTCCTACTGCTGTTGCATCCGGTGCTGAATTTTTAGTATTGAACCATCCTTGTCTGGTTTCACCTCTGTCATACTGTAAATTGATCCCAAAAGCATGGGTAATTGCTTTATCAATACTTACATACGCTGAATATCCAAAAAGGTTTTTACCGTTACCATTTTTGATAGAGGTTAAATCCGCAGACTGAAGAAGTGGAACACCCACCCCGGCAGAAATAGACCAATCGTTAAATCTTTTAGATTGATTGGTGAATGGGGAAACATTAGCAGATCCCGAAGAAAATGTATTAGGATATTCTCCTTTTGAAACTGCCGTTGAGTCTTGTGCATACGTGGCAGAAGGAATTGCCAATGCTAATGCAACAATTGCTAAACTTAATTTCATAGTGTTATTTTTTTAAGTTAAGTTATTTTAAATGATTTTTTACGCTAAAAAGTGATATTGTGTTAATTTTTTTCAAAACAAACGTACTGATTACTAATGTGTTTGTACAATTGTCCTGAAAATAATGATAAAGGTATGTAAAAAAATTCGTAGTAGAAAAAAAATAAACCGAAAAGAACAATTCTTTTCGGTTTATGAAGTATTTGAAATTATTTCTTCTTTTTCTTAGCGGGAGCTTTTTTGACTGCTTTTTTTACAGGAGCATCTTCATAGTCTTTCTTTTTGATAGAATCCCATTCTGAACTTTCTATAAATCTTACAGTAACTTTTCTGTCCGCCATTCTTTCAGCATCTGAAGCTGATGCAGGAATAGTAGCTTCAGCAGAACCTACTCCTCTTGATTTCAGCACATTTTCATTGATGCCTCTGTTTTCCAGAGCTCCAACTACAGCTGCTGCTCTTTCTTTAGACAATCTAAGGTTGTATGCTGCATTTCCCTTGATATCTGTATGTCCTGTTAACAGGTAATTACCCCCGTTTTCTTTAATAATTGAAGCAGCCAGATCCAGTTTCTCATTAGATTCAGGTCTGATGGTTGCTTTATTAAAGTTGAAATAAATATCTTTAAGGGTTTTTTCTACTTCTACAGCAGTTTGCTTATTATCTTTAACAACAGGACATCCGTTGTTTTCAACAGGGCCCGGAACCGTTACACACTTATCGTAAAGGTCAATTACACCGTCTAAGTCAGTGTCAAGTGCAACTCCGGCACCGTCCACTCTTGCCCCTGCAGGAGTATCAAGCTGTCTGTCCCAATCATCGCATACTCCGTCGTTATCAGCATCTCCTTTTTTACATACTTCGATATCCTGGTTTTTGTTAGCCAGCACATCAAGTTTATAATAGATTTCCTGAAGCGGGTCATGCCACATTACGTGAGACTCGTGCTTACCTAGTTTGAAAGAAAGACCTAAAGTAGCGTTGAAGAAGTTGTCTGAAACCTGCTCAGAACGCTTGTTGATAGCGCTGTAAGCATCACCTCCTCCATCAAATTCATCATCTCCGGTTACCACATACATTAATCTACCTTCAATATCGATTCTTCTGTTCACTTTGAACTTCAGACCTGTACCAGCCTGAAAGAACATAGAACCTAATTCGAAAGGTTTAATTTCTGTCATCAATCTCTGTCTGTTGCTTCCATCTTTCTGATATGCTCTGTACGCAATAGTACCGATACCAGCATATCCGTGAAGTGCCCATCTGTAAGGAGAGTGGTTGTCAACTCTTCTTAACAGGTTTGAGAAGTTGATATCTCCTAAGATAGAGATCGCGTCATACTGAGTTCTTGCTCCTACTGCTGTTGCATCCGGTGCTGCATTTTTAGTATTGAACCATCCTTGTCTGGTTTCACCTCTGTCATACTGTAAATTGATCCCAAAAGCATGGGTAATCGCTTTATCAATACTTACATACGCTGAATATCCAAAAAGGTTTTTACCATTACCATTTTTGATAGAGGTTAAATCTGCTGACTGCAGAAGCGGAACACCTGCTCCTACTGAAACAGACCAATCATTAAATCTCTTGGATTGGTTGGTAAATGGTGTAACATTAGCAGATCCTGAGGAAAATGTATTGGGATATTTTCCATTTGAAACTGCTGTTGAGTCTTGTGCATAAGCGGCAGAAGGAATTGCCAAAGCTAATGCAACAATTGCTAAACTTAATTTCATCGTGTATTATTATTTGATTTTCTTTTTTGAAAAAGAATGGTAAGGCTGTTTTAATTATTTAATCGGGCATCCGTTATTTTCAACAGGTCCTGGTACAGTTACGCACTTATCGTAAAGGTCAATAACTCCATCAAGATCCATATCCAAAGCAACTCCGGCTCCATCTACTCTTGCTCCTGCAGGAGTATCAAGCTGTCTGTCCCAGTCATCACATACTCCGTCATTGTCTGCATCTCCTTTTTCACAGACAACAAGGTCTGTACTTGCATTTTCAAGAACGCTGGTTCTGTAGTAAGCTTCCTGAAGCGGGTCATGCCATGCCAGATGAGATTCGTGCTTTCCTAGTTTGAAAGATACTCCTAAACTTACTGTCCAGGCGTTATCAGATCTTCTGGAATTTAACATGTTATATTTTGAACCTGGAGTGGAAGGATCATAATCATTAGGATCTGCCCATCCGCCGC
This sequence comes from Chryseobacterium sp. X308, assembly GCF_020733145.1. Lineage (NCBI taxonomy): Bacteria > Pseudomonadati > Bacteroidota > Flavobacteriia > Flavobacteriales > Weeksellaceae > Chryseobacterium > Chryseobacterium sp. X308. The sequence continues at coordinate 52,310 of NZ_JAJFZH010000010.1, read as the reverse complement.
CATCGAATTCATCATCACCACTGATAATGTACATGGTTCTTGCCTCAACGTCAATAAGTTTTGAAACATTGTATTTTATTCCCACACCTCCCTGATAGAAGATAGAGTTGATATCAATGTCCTGTTTAATGAATAAAGGAGTTCTTCTTGGAGAATTGCTCCATCTGAATTCGTCGTTATCATGCAGTGATGTTCTGAATCCCTGAAGACCGATACCCATATATCCGTGGAAAGCCCATCTGTATGGAGAGTGGTTGTCTACTCTTCTGAATAAGTTCGAGAAGTTGATATCCCCCAATAAAGAGATGTTGTCAAACTGTGTTGTTGCAGTAGCTATTCCTGATTTTACACCTTCAGCACCAGGAAGCTGGGCTGTCTGTTTTGTTTCTCCTCTCATATACATAAGGCTTAGCCCGAATGCATGTGTGATTTGTTTGTCCACGCTTACGTAAGCATTGTATCCCCAATTGGTTTTATCCTTGCGGATAGATTTTAAATCGGAGTGTACCATAAATGCAGGACCTCCTCCAACAGAAATAGACCAGTCTCTGAAACGTCTGGATTTATTGTCAAAGGGTTTTACATTAGCGGAACCTGAGGAGAATGTATTAGGGTACTCTGTGGAAGAGTTTACTGTTGTGCCGCTGTTCTGTGCGAAAGCTGCAATTGGCAATGACGTAGCCAATAATAATAAACCTAATTTCATACAATATGTTTTATGTTTTAAATAAAATCTTTTAATAATATCCTGGAAAAATCCCTTTCAAAAAGATGTTTTTTATGAGGGATTTCTAATCTTTCTGATTTAAAATTCAACTCATTATACTTAATGATATCAATATCAATTATCCTGTCTGTGTAACCACCGGATACTTTTGAATCATTAATTCTTCCCATCTCAACTTCTATATTCTTAATACAATCAAGCAGTTGAATGGGTGAAAGATGTGTGAATATTATTGCTGCAATATTACAAAAAATATTGGAACTGGCAAACTCTACAGGCTCAGACATTAAAAATTCGCTGGTTTGTGAAATGTAATTTCCGGCTTCACTGATTTTTTTTAATGCAAGCTCTACATTTTTTTTTTGCTCTCCTAAGTTACTTCCCAGTAACAAAACGACCTTATGCTGCGACATATTAGAAAATTGATTGATTTATGAGAAGTTTCTTCAAAAATGTTTTGGCAAATATAGTCGCAATTATCATACTTTGCGCTCTATTTTTCATCTTTTTCATCATGATGCTTGTGTTCAGTGCAATGGGGAATGATAAGTCGGTGGCGGTGAAAAAGAACTCAGTTCTTACGATTAATTTAAAGACCAATATCATCGATAGTCCTACCGAAGAAGAGATGGGATTATTCGGGATAGGCGCACAAAATAAAAGTATTCTTATATATGATGCATTGGAGGCTATCAACAAAGCAAAAACTGATGATAATATTAAAGGAATCAGTATAGAAGCTGATGACTTGTCTGCAGGCCTTACGCAGATTGATGATCTTAGAAATGCTATTGAGGATTTCAAAAAAAGCGGAAAGTTTGTATACGCTTATGGAAACGGAGTATCACAGTCTGCTTATTATTTAGGATCTGTTGCTGATCAATATTATCTGCATCCGGCAGGAATGATTGAATTAAAAGGTCTTTCTACTGAGGTTACTTTCTTCAAAGATTTTGCAGATAAATACGGAATCGGAATTGAAGTAATCCGTCATGGTAAATTCAAGTCTGCGGTAGAACCTTTTTTAAGAAATGATATTTCTCCTGAAAATAAAGAACAGTTAAGTACTCTTTTGAATGATCTTTGGAAAAATACATCCAATAAAATGGCTGCTTCAAGAAAAATTGATACTGCTCAGTTCAGAACAATTACAGACAGCTTATACGGAATGATTCCTGAGCAGAGTTTACAATATAAACTAGCGGATAAGCTGATCCAGAAATCCGAATATGAAGATCTTCTGAAAGCGAAGCTTAATGTAAAAGATAAAGAAAAGCTGAACAAGATTTCCTTGACAAGCTATATCAATTCTTATGCGGATGAAGATAAATCCGGTGAAAAGATCGCTGTACTTTATGCTTCGGGATCTATTAATAACGGAGATGAATACAATGATATTCATTCTGAGAAATATGTGAAGTACATCAAAAAACTTCAGGAGGATGATAAAGTGAAAGCGGTTGTGTTCAGAATCAACTCTCCGGGAGGAAGTGCCAATGCTTCAGATGAAATTTTATTTGAATTACAGCAGCTGAAAAAGAAAAAGCCACTGATCGTTTCCTTTGGAGACTATGCAGCATCAGGAGGATATTATGTAGCAATGGCTGCAGATAAAATTTATTCGGAACCTAATACACTTACCGGTTCTATCGGAGTGTTCGGAGTGATGCCTTACTATAAAGATATTGCTGCTAAAAACGGGATTCGTGCGGATATTGTTTCTACCAATGCCAACTCTATGTATTATTCCGGATTAAACGGAGTGACCCCTTACGGAGTCAATATGATGACAAGAAGTGTGGAAGGTACCTATAAAAGATTTGTCCATTTTGTAACTCAGAACAGAAAGAAAACTTTTGAACAGATTGATAATGTAGGAGGCGGTAGAGTATGGAGTGGTGTTCGTGCCAAGCAAATTGGATTGGTGGATGAATTGGGAACTTTAGCTGATGCTGTGAAATTTGCCGCTCAGAAAGCAGGAATGAAATCTTACCACGTAGAGGCTTTCCCTAAGAGAATGACTCCGTTCGAACAAATCTTTAAAGACCTGAATGAGGAAGATGTTTCGGCAAGAATTATTAAAAATAAGATAGGGAAGTCCAACTATGAGATTTTGCAGCAGATCACAAACAAAAAGCTACAGTCTGAGGTGAAAATGGAAATGCCTTATCAGATCAGAATCAACAACTAACTAAATTTTATATTGTATACAAAAATCCCGGACCTGAAATTTCAGATCCGGGATTTTATTTTTTATCAGCTTTACTATCAGCTTTTCTTTGTTGCCATTCCATAAATCCAGAGAATGATTAAAGCGCCTCCGATTGAGAGAATCCAGCTTCTCGGATTCCAGAATGAAGTAACATCTCCCCAGTGTAAAACGTAAACTCCTATAGCTCCTCCTACAAATGCTCCCAGAATTCCCAGGATAATAGTGATTAGCCATCCTCCTCCCTGAGTTCCAGGCATGATCATTTTAGCGATAGCACCTGCAATAAGACCGAATAAGATCCATGTAATAATTCCCATAGTTGCAAATTTTTTTATTGTTAATATTTTAAAAATGATTTGTTACTAATATAAGGGAAAACATGATATAAATCATCTTTTCTTGAAGAATGAGTCTACAAATTCCGTACCATTAAAAAGCTGTAAATCCTGCATTTTTTCGCCTACACCGATATACTTCACCGGAATCTGGAATTGATCGGAGATACCGATAACAACACCTCCTTTGGCTGTTCCGTCCAGTTTTGTTACTGCCAACGCGTTTACTTCCGTTGCTGCTGTAAATTGTTTTGCCTGTTCGAAAGCATTCTGCCCTGTAGAGCCGTCAAGCACCAATAAAATTTCATGAGGTGCATCAGGAATTACTTTCTGCATCACTCTTTTGATCTTGGAAAGCTCGTTCATCAGGTTGATCTTGTTGTGAAGTCTTCCTGCAGTATCGATGATGACAACATCTGCATTTTGAGCTACAGCACTTTGTACCGTATCAAAAGCTACAGATGCAGGATCTGATCCCATTTCCTGTTTTATAATGGGAACACCCACTCTTTCGCTCCAGATAACAAGCTGGTCAACGGCAGCCGCTCTAAAGGTATCTGCAGCTCCAAGAACTACTTTTTTACCTTCCGATTTGAACTGATGAGCCAGTTTTCCGATGGTTGTTGTTTTTCCCACTCCATTTACTCCCACTACCATAATGACATATGGTTTTTTGGAAGTATCTATATTTCCCGTACCGGCATGTGGATTTTCAAGCAATAATCCCGAAATTTCTTCACGGAGAATCTTGTCAAGTTCGTTAACGCCTACATATTTATCTCTGGCAACACGTTCTTCAATTCTTTCAATAATTTTGATAGTGGTAGAGGCACCTACATCGGAAGCAATCAGTACTTCCTCCAGATCATCCAGAACTTCATCATCTACTTTGCTTTTACCGACTACGGCTTTCGTCATTTTTTCAAAGAATCCCTGGCTGGATTTTTCCAATCCTTTATCTAAGGTTTCCTTTTCTTCCTTTTTGAAAATATTTTTAAACCAACTCATAGTTTTAGTTTATTCTTATTTATTTTTAATCACTGCTGTGGCTTCTACTTCTATCAACACATCATCTCTGAAAAGCCTGCTCACTTCTACAAGGCTGCTTACGGGAGGATTCTGAAGATTGACATACAAATCCCTTACTTTTCTGAAATCAGGTGTTTTTTTGATGTCTGTGGTGTAGATGACCAGTTTGATAATATCTTTTCCTGTACCTTCATATTCTTTCAGGATGTTTTCAATATTTTTGAAAACCTGCTGGGTCTGCTCTTCAATAGTATTTCCCACAAGATTGCCCTCCGTGTCCAGAGGAACCTGTCCGGATAGCAAAATCATACTGGAATTTCCGCAATCAAGGCTTACCGATTGAGATAATCCTTTTATGCTGAAAACTTTCGGCGAACTTTTATATTCTATATTCATTGTTTTCTGACTAAATGAAAATAGAAAAGTTGCTGTGCAGGCCAGAACAAGTATCTTTTTCATACTTTACTGATTAATAATCTGGTGAGCAAAGATAGCAAAAAAACTACCCAAAACAGGAGTTGTTTTTTTATATGTAAACAAAGTCTTTATTATTTTTATCTCCTGATATTCAGCAGCAGGGTTTTTATTACAGTCTGGTAAAGAAACTGATTGCAATTATAAGTCAAATTCGTCTCCCAGGCGTGCTATATTAAAACCTTTTTCAATAACCTGTTTACTCTGTCTGCTGTCAGGATTTAAAATTTTATTGGTATGGTTAAAATGGATAAAGAAAATTCTTTTTTTATATTCAGGCGGAAGGCTTTTAAACAGTTCCATACTCTCCACTACAAATGGATGCGGGATATCCTCAATATTTCTATAGCCTATTTCTTCCGAATCATAAAATGTGCCGTCCAGAAATGCATAATCTACTGTTTTTATGAGATCTGTGATATTGTATTTCCACTTATTCCATTTATCTATATCCGGAATGAATAATGCCTTTTTATGAGGACCTTTAATAATGAAACCCACTGTTTCCGAATATTCATCACGGTGAGGAACCTGTATAGGAGTAACTTCTAAATGAGAGTTCACCTTTATTGGTGTTTCATTTTGCATCTCATAGGGAATAATATTACTCAAACGGGTTAGCTGAGACCACGGGCCATTGTTTTCAAAAAACTTTTTAAGCCTTGGCATGGTATAGACGGGAACATCCTTGGAATTCATACCTTCTTTCCCCAAAAACATAAGACCTGTATAATGTCCGATGTGGGCATGGGTAATAAAGATACCATCAGGGACAGTTTTCTTTGGAACGGCTGTATGTTCCATCAGGAATTGCAGCTGTTGAGTGAAATCAGGGGTGGCATCGAAGATATAATTTTTCTGCAGTTCGTCGTCGATGACTCCCAGAGAAGATACTTTCCTGTCCTGCCGGGGATGTTTCCACAGATCCATACAGCATTCTTTACGGCATCCGATCTGAGGAGAGCCGGCATCCTGTACATTTCCCAGAATTATAATTTTTACATTCTCTGTAGCGTTTCTTTTATTCTGAAGGGTTTGAGAATGATAGGAATGCGCTGTGAATAGTAGGGCTGAAAATAAAATAAAGAATTGCTTCATAATGTGTTTTTTATGAAACGAATATAACAAAAAAACTACTCAAAAAATGAGTAGTTTTTTATATTGTAAACAAAGTACTGATTATTTTTTTAAATAACCATCTACTTCATCAGCATTCATTACTTTTTCTTCGAAAACGTAAGCTCCTGATTTAGAAGACTTAACCATTTTCACCACTTTAGTCATCTTCTTAGACTGACCGCTTTGTAGGGTTGCTACTACTTTCTTTGCCATGGTAAGTTATTATTTATAAATTACTTAATTTCTTTGTGAATGGTAGATCTCTTAAGAACAGGATTGTATTTTTTCAATTCCAATCTTTCTGTAGTGTTCTTTTTATTTTTTGTAGAAATGTATCTTGACATTCCTGGCATACCACTTTCTTTGTGCTCTGTACATTCAAGGATTACTTGAACTCTGTTTCCTTTTTTTGCCATGATTTATTAATTCTTTTTAATCAATCCGTTTCTAGTAGCTCTTTCAATAGCTTCCTCGATTCCAATCTTGTTAATCACTCTCAATCCATGAGCTGATACTTTCAGTGTAACGTGCTTATCTTGCTCTGGAAGGTAAAACTTCTTCTCTAATAAGTTAATTTCAAAACGACGCTTCGTTTTGTTATTAGCGTGAGAAACGTTGTTACCAACCATTGCACGCTTTCCTGTTATTTGGCAAATTCTTGACATATCTCGATGTTCTTATTTGTATAATATTTGAGAGTGCAAAATAACGAAGAATTTTTTAGATAGACAAATCTTTTGGAAAATATTTGCAAATAAGTGGCTGATTAATAATATTGAATTTTTAAAATAACAGAATCCTTGGGATACAGCAGATAATCAGTGCTGATATATTTCATACAGCCTTTTTTTCACCCGGAAAATTTAATACTCTATCTTTGTTTTTAATTAATCTAAATAAAAAGAACTATGAAGAGGATCTATATTTTATGTTCTATGCTGCCTGTCAGTATCATGGCTCAGAATTTTACTGAGATTCAGACCGGCATGAATAATTTTTATTATGCTGCAGCTGATATTGCAGATATAGATAACAACGGTACGCTGGATATAGTACTCAACGGAGCGATAGATGCTGATGGCGATGGAAATGTGGACAGTACGTACAATGAAGTATATCAGAACAATGGAACAACATTGTCACCGTTTGCAGGATTAGGAGCTGATGTAACCCATCTTGGCGATATTAGATTCATTGATTATAATAATGACGGGCTGATGGATATTGTTTCTACAGGGCTCAGCTATATGGATGTTGTTAATTATAAACAATACCGCTTCAAAAACACCGGGGCAGGATTTGTAAAAGAAGCGGAACTGCCGGGAAAAATTTATGGATCCCTGGAAGTTTTTGATTTTAATCATGACGGAAAGCCTGATTATGCCCTTAATGGAACTCAATATGCTCATGGCGGAGGCTTCGGAAACAGTCTGGATTATTATAAAAATACTGGGACTGGTTTTGAACTCACAGAAAACTGGGTAGATGGAACTCAGAGCGGGAGCTTTAAAGTGGTAGATCTTAATAATGATAATCTGCTGGATCTTGTGATTATCGGATCAGACATCAACGGAGATGCTGTATCCAAAGTATACATGAACCAGGCAGGAGTTCTTACTCCTACACAGGATCTTGCGCCTGTTGTAGTGGGAAAAATAGATTTTGCAGATTTTAATGCTGATGGATTTCAGGATATCGTGGTGATTGGAAGAGATGCCAATGATGATGCCTATTCTGCTGTTTTAATGAATGATGGTACCGGAGCATTAACTCCTCATATAATTCAAGCAGGCGATATTTCTGATGTGGCACTAAGTGTCGGAGATTTAAATAATGACGGCTATTACGACTTTATTATTTCAGGAAATGAAAATTATAATGCTGTAGTGAAAACCTATATCTATGATGTTTCCAATCATACATTCAATGAAGGAGCTGTAACGGGGATTACTGCCCTTGGAGGTCCTGGGCTGGTGCAGCTTTTTGATTTTAATAATGATCATCATCCGGACATTTTATTGGGTGGATTCGACTGGGCTGCTTCAGATCTGCCTTCACTGACTAAAGTATTTAAAAACAATGCTGCAGAAGCAAACGCTAAACCTACAGCACCAACGCAACTGAATCTGACTAAAAACGGAAACCGTTTCAATTTTATATGGAGTGGGGCATCGGATGATAAAACTCCTGTGAATGCATTACGTTATGAGATCTCGGTAGGAACTGCGCAGGGAGCTCATGATATTGCAAAATATGTGGTAACGACACCATCATGGTTCCTTGAGCTTGATCCGGCTGTCCAGAATGTATACTGGAGTGTGAAATCAATTGATGCTGCAAAAGTATATTCTGACGCTTCTGCACAAAGTGTGTTGGGAACAGCGGAAAACAAATATGAAAAGCAGCTTGTTATCTATCCGAACCCTGTGTCAGATAAAGTCTATATCAAAGGAGAAAAAGTTTCAGAAGCTGAAATGTATTCGATGGATGGCAGAAAACTGAATATCAGTATCAATGCAGATCAGTCTATTGATGTTGCTCATTTACCAAAAGGAATCTACATACTAAAACTGAAGATAAAAAACGAAATAACCATGAGGAAACTTACGATTAAGTAATTGAATCAATTCTATCTTCTATCAATGAGAAAAGCCAGACGTCCAGCTGGCTTTTCTCTTTTTTATGGAACAAAATCTTTATGATCTGCAGATCTTGTGTTATTCGTGAGTAAATTTGTGCAATTAGTGTTTGAGAACTAAGCTTTCTTTGTTTTCTTTTTGAACCATTCAATCAGATAGTAAAACAATAAGAATCCTAATGCAAATATGGAAAACCTTGAAAGAAGATCTCCTGCTCTTGTATAAAAAGTCATTGTATCATACAGGTTTACCTTTGCGAATAAGGCTGTCTGGTCACCATAAAAAGTATCGGCTGTGATCTCTCCTTTAGCATTGATATGCGCTGAAATTCCGCTGTTCGCTGCACGGGCGATTTCTCTTCTGGTTTCAATAGCCCTCAGTTTAGCATAAGATAAAAGCTGTTTGTGCCCTTCGGTAACGCCCCACCATGAGTCATTGGTCATAATACCTAAAAAGTTAGCTCCTTTTTTTACATAGTCTGTTACAAATTCACCATAAATACTTTCATAGCAAATGATAGGCGCTAGTTTTCCTTTGTTGTAAGGATTTGCAAAGGCAACTCGTTCTTTATCTGTTCCCAGAGAAGCTACAGTACCTCCAAGATTCAGCATGGCATCTCCCAATAATGGTTTTAAAACATTCATATAAGGAAATATTTCAACACCTGGCACCAGTTTTCCTTTATGATAAGCCTGTACTTTTTGACCAGGCACCAATTGAATGGCGGTGTTATAACTGCTCACCCAAACACCGCTATTAATCTGGTAAGCTTCCTTTGGTAGGTTGGCCGGGTTATAATAAAAACGGTGTGAAGAAATTCCTGTAGCAAAAACAGATCCCGGGTGACTGGATAAAAAGCCTTTGATATTATTAAGAAGTAAACTCTTTTCAAAACCTGTTTCGGAAATAGATCCTCTTCCCGGAAGGGCGGTTTCCGGTGCCATATAATAATCAATTTTACCGGTTGAGTTTTTTTCAGCAAGCGCTAATAAATCCTGTTCTATAGTCAGGCTATCTTTGGAGTATTTTTCAGCATAAGGATCAAGGTCCGGCTGAAGCATCAGAACATTAACCTGTCCGATTGGTTTTTCATCAAAATTGTTATATCTGATTACTGAAATAATCATTGGCAGAACAATTAAAGCCGCAACAATAGCGGAGTTTTTGATCAGATCTTTTCTCTTTCTTCCGGCTTCCCATGTTCTTACAGTATAAAAAATCAGAACATTGATGACAAGAATCCAGAAACTTCCTCCGGTTGCTCCTAAGGTATCATACCATTGGATCAGTTTCGGATAGTCTGAGAATACATTCCCCAGGTTCAGCCACGGCCATGTCAGTTCCCATCCTAAATGAAATTTTTCAAAACTCATCCAGATGGCAATTAAAAATCCTAATCCCCAATACGTTCCCTGAGCATTTTTGTACCAGTGATAACATTGGAATACCAGAGAATATAAAAGAGAATTGACCAATACAGGGAATAAAACAGCCATCAGTGAGTGGCTTCCATCCGGATTCTTTGAACCATACAGCCATCCTGTAGTAACTACGTTCCAGATGACAAAGCATAGGTAAGAATATCCGAAGACTACCCAGCTTTTCCTTTTATAATCAGAAAATTTTGAAATGCCATGTTCCATCATCAGAAGAGGAACAAGGGCAAAAAATATAAAAAACGGAACCCCATAAGTTGGCCATGAAACCGACAGCAGCATTGCTGAAATAAGTGTAAGCAGAACGTATTTCATTAAATTATTTTAATACACAAATTTAATGTTTTTGAAATGAATATATTAGCAGTTCGATGTTAAAGAAAATTTATACAATCATTATTGTTCCGTATACTCTGTTTTTGCTCTATCTGATGTTCTTGGGAATGGGCAGATTTCAATATGAGGAAAATCTCATCACGGTAGAACCTGTTTTTTCTACGATTAAATTTATTCAGGGACCCAATAAAACTATGGATATAGTAACAATTGTTTTGGGTAATATTATGATGTTTATTCCTTTTGGATTTCTGGGCTGGGTAATTCCCGGACTGAAAAAGCTGAAGCCTCTGATATTTGGTTTTATTTCATGTATTGTTATTGTGGAAGCGCTTCAATATTTTACCAGAATGGGAATATTTGAGGTAGATGATATCCTCCTGAATACTTTCGGGGTATATATTGGATGGTTGCTACGCAGATTTTTGGATAGGAAACTTAACTATTAAGTTCTTTTGCACGCTTTTCAGCATTCAGAATTCCCTGTTTCAGAATTTCTTTAAAACTGTTTTCTTCAAATGTTTTTAAAGCAGCTTCAGTAGTTCCTCCTTTGGATGCAACATCTTTAATCAGTTCCTCAAGATTTTTTTCCGAATTATTGATCAGATGGTAAGCGCCCAGCATGGTCTGCTTTACAAAAAGTTTGGAAAGGTTTTCTTCAATTCCCATTTCAATACCTGCTTTAATCATAGCATCAATAATATAATAAAAATAGGCAGGGCCGCTTCCTGAAAGGGCAGTGACACCATCCAGAAGTTCTTCATCCTCCAGATAAACCGATCTTCCTGTGCTGTTTAATAATCTTTCAATATTGATTAACTGGCTGAAAGAAATTCCGTTGGCAGCAGTATACCCTGTGATTCCCATTCCCAGAAGGGTAGGAGAGTTTGGCATTGCTCTTACCACAAGCGGATGATTCAGTAATTTCTGGATTTTTTCAATATTGATTCCCGCCATGATGGATAAGACCATCTGGTTTTCCTTGAAAGTAAATTGAATGTTTTGGGCAACCGCCTGAAAATCCTGAGGCTTTACTGCAATGATGATCAAATCAGCATCTATATCTTTTACGTCTTCAAAAGTAGAGATTTTGGATTTGGGAAATTCCTCAGCTATTTTGGAGATTTTTTCCTGGTTTCTGATAATAAGATGCAGATGTTCAGGTTTGATCAGTTCGTATTTTAAGAATGATTTCGAAAAAGAAAGTCCCATATTTCCGGCTCCAAGAATAGCTATTTTCATCACAACTAGTAATTTTTAAGCTAAAATAATGATTTTCCGGAGACTAGATATGAATTGATTCTGAATTAATTTTGCTGGGTGAGCGCAAAGGGCTCAAAGATTTTGAATAATCTGCCGTTTTAAGATGCGAGAACATTTATTTCGACTTCGCTCAATATGAGATTTTCAGTAAGGGTGAGAATGAAATCAGATAAGGTTAATCCTTTTGTAGTACAAAGATCGAACAGCATTAAATGTTATCGAAGATAAAATCCTTGCGCCTTAAAATAATAACAAAGAAAAATAAAAGATCTTTGCGTCTTTGCGTTAATCCAACAGTTACAGATAATAAGTAATAAAAAAAGACTTAATTCATACGAATCAGCCTTTATATATTTTTAGATTAAATAATATTCACTTCCCGTTCAAGTTCTATCCCAAACTTTTCCTTTACAGAATTAATGATCTCTGTAGAAAAATCAAAAATTTCTTTTCCTGTAGCACTCCCGGTTGCATTAATGATCACAAGAGATTGTAGTTTGTGTGAAGCTACATTTCCGATTTGTTTTCCTTTCCATCCACATTGTTCAATCAGCCAGCCGGCAGGAACTTTTACCCCATCTCCATTCGGATAACCCTGAATATTTTCAAATTTTTGTTTTAATGCTTCATACTGAGCTAAAGGGATGGTTGGGTTCTTGAAAAAACTTCCGGCATTTCCAATTTCTTTAGGATCCGGTAATTTGCTTTGACGGATATTGATCACTGCTTTTGAAACATCCTGAATGGTAGGATTTTCAATGCCAAGATTTTCCAGTTCAGATTGGATTGCTCCATATTCGGTTTTGATATGGTGATCTTTTTGGGTTAGTTTAAAAGTAACTTCCAGAATAACATATCTGCCTTTTCCTTCCTGTTTGAAAATAGAGTCCCTGTATCCGAATCTGCATTGTTCAAGATTAAAAGTTCTCAATTCAAGATTCTCCAGGTCCAATACTTCACAGCTTACAAAAATATCTTTGATCTCTGTTCCGTAAGCCCCGATATTCTGCATCGGAGAAGTTCCTACATTTCCCGGAATTAAAGAAAGATTTTCAAGGCCTCCATAATTTTTTTGCAGGCAGTACATTACAAATTCATGCCAGTTTTCACCTGCTTTTGCGGTTACCAATACCTCATTTTCATTGATGATTTCTTCGGAAATACCTCTTAAACTAAGTCTGATAGCAAGACCATCAAAATCTTTGGTAAGAAGAATATTGCTTCCGCCTCCCAGGAACAGAAGCTGAAGATTTTGGGTCTTCGCGAAAATGAGTGCCTCTTTTAATTCATCAATAGTATTAACTTCCGTAAAATAACGGGCTTTGGCTTCAACACCAAATGTGTTGTAAGGTTGTAATGAAAAATTTTCCTGCATGTTTTTTTATTGGTATTCTTTGGGGAGAATTTTGTCTAGTTGTTCTTTAAGTTGCTGTAACTGCTTGTAATGTAAAGTATCTGCATAAGCATTCACATAGATATGTGATTTTTTTGGAGTCCGGATCTGGAAGGTTTCATCTGTTCCGTCTACAGACTGTTGGCTTGGAGAACTTTTGATATGATCAAGATCTACAATATTGATCGTTGATACCAGCTTTTTCCAGGTTTCGGAATTCATAGCAGATGCCCATGATTTATGGGTTTGATTGGCTGTCATCCCTTGTTCTGCAAAAACAGAATCTTTTGTAGCCTTCACAATTCTGTAGTTTCCCAGATGTCCTCCGATGTCGGATACGCTGATGAAGGTAATCTCGTGTGGATTTTTTTGAGAAACAGATGGCTCTGCCTTTTTGGAATCACAGGAAAAAAATGCCGACAGCAAAAGGATCGAAAACAGGATTTTCAGATGGAGTTTTTTTGTTGTCGGCATCAGTATATTTTTTACAGACTGAATTCTTCTCTGTACTTCTTTAAAGCTTCTTTAAGAATTTCAGCACTTCTTTTTAAGTCTTCTTCTTTCAGTACATAGGCAATTCTTACCTGCTTTTTACCTAATTCAGGATCGCTGTAGAATCCTCCTGCAGGCGCCACCATGATGGTTTCATTATTAAGAGAATATTTTTCAAGCAGCCACTGGGCAAATTTTTCAGTATCGTCTACCGGAAGTTCTGCAACACAGTAGAAAGCTCCTCTTGGTTTAGGGCAGATCACTCCTGGAATAGCATTTAAAAGATCTACCAATACATTTCTTCTGTGGGTATATTCTTCTCTTACAGCTCTGATGTAAGGGCCGTCATTTTGGTGTGCTGCTGTTGCTGCAATCTGTCCTAAAAGAACCGGGCTTAATCTTGCCTGTGCAAAAAGCATCGCTGCATTGCGGATCTTGTTGGAACGTGTCACCATACACCCGATTCTTACTCCACACATAGAGTAACGCTTGGATTCAGAGTCAATAATGATACAATTTTCAGCTAATTCAGGGAAATCAAGCATTGAGATCTGCTGCTTTCCATCGTATACGTATTCTCTGTATACTTCATCAGAAATGATGACGATATCATATTTCAAAGCGATTTCTGCCAGTTTCTGAAGTTCCTCACGGGTATAAAGATATCCGGTAGGGTTACCAGGGTTACAGATGATGATCGCTCTTGTTTTTTCTGTAATTTTTTTCTCAAATTCTTCAACAGGCGGCAAAGCAAAACCAGTATCAATTGTAGAAGGTACAGCTACTACATTCACATCAAATGTGCTGGTGAACCCATTGTAGTTGGCATAGTAAGGTTCTGGGATAATGACTTCATCACCTTCGTCACATAGAGTAGAGATCGCAAAGTTAAGCGCTTCAGAACCTCCGTTGGTAACAATGAAGTTATCAGGAGTAAGATCTGAGAAGCCTAATGAATGATAATATTCAGTAAGGGCCTTTCTGTATTCTATATTACCTTCAGAAAGAGCATATTCCAATACTTTTAAATCGATGTTCTTTAAAGCATTTAAAGCTGTTTCCGGAGTTTCAATATCAGGCTGTCCGATATTAAGGTGGTATACTTTTATTCCTTTTTGTTTTGCTTGTAACGCAAAAGGAACCAGTTTTCTTACCGGCGATGGCGGCATATGCAGTGCTCTGTTTGAAATATTCGGCATTGTTCAAAAAATTTGTATGACAAAAATAGGATTTAATTTCTCAATAATAAAATTAAGAATCAATAAGAAGATGTTTCATACGTTTTATGTTGTCTTTAAAATTTGATTGTTTAATATTAAATTTTCATGTATTTAAAATAAACTTTATGATTATGTTAAAAATAATATTTTCGTGTTATTATTTTTCTTAAATTTCGCCTCAAATGTGATTAAAATGGTAATAAATTTATTTTCTAGAGTAATACCTGCTATTGCTCTGTTTTCGGCCACGGCTATGATGGCTCAGAATTATCAAACCATGCCCATTTCCTCAGGCTTTACAGCTGATGTGATTGCTAATGGCATTGGTTCTTCCACAATTACTACAAACAATGACGTAGACGGAGTTTCTTACGCTTTTGTAGCTAAAGATTTTCAGTTAACCTCCACAAGCGCAGCTATTACCTATGGTATTCCTGTTGACGGGATTATTAATTCTGTAGTGGGAACTACTCCGGGGCTGAGTTTTCAACTGGCCGGTCTGAGTGCGAACAACTCTTTAAGACTGGCTGCAATTAATGATAACGGAACCCTGACATTTACAGCACCAAAAGCTGCAACCAAGTTGTACATGCTTGCTGTAAGTGGAAGCGGTACTTCTACGGTAAATGTAGTGGTGAATTTTACCGATGGCAGTTCGCAGACGTTTTCAGGGATCAGTCTTGCTGACTGGTATAATGGACCTAGTTTTGCCATCCAGGGAATAGGAAGGATTAAAAAGCCCGGGGCTACTCCCGGTGCCAGTGATGATATCCCCTCTCCTGAGGGCGGAACCAATCCAAGATTATATCAGGCTGAACTGGCTATAGATGCTGCGAACCAGGCAAAACTAATACAGAGCGTAACGGTAACCAAAGCAAGCGGTTCAGGTATACCGAATATTTTTGCTTTTTCGGCAGATGCCTATTCGGATTGTATGCCTCCTGTATTGCAGGCCGTTTCCGGAATCACAGCCAATTCTGCTTTAGTCTCATGGACAGGCAGTGCTGCCAGTTATGATGTGTACCACAGTACTTCCAGCACAATACCGGCAAGTACAGTAACACCTACTTATCAGGGAGTAACAGGAACAAGTACAACAATAGGAAGTCTTAATTCCAATACAACCTATTATTATTGGGTGAGATCGAATTGTAATACTGTAACCGGGCAGAGTGTATGGTCTTTTGCAGGAACATTTAAAACGGCTTGTTCTACTTTCACGGTTCCTTACACAGAAAACTTTGATACGACAAGTACAGGTTCAAGCACCAATACCAATGCTCCAAGCTGCTGGGCATATTTGGAAACTCCTTCATTTTCGGGTTATGGCTATGTATCAACCTCCAATAGTTATTCAGCACCTAATTCTTACTACATGAATAACTCGAGTGGGACTACAGGCAGTCAGATGTTGGTTGCACCTCCAACGGTGAACCTTTCAGACGGGACCAAACGTGTGAGATTCTATGCAAAAGCCGGAGGTAGTAATTATACTTTATTGGTGGGAACACTATCGAACCCTGCGGATCCTGCATCCTTTACACAGATAGGAGCTCCTATTTCCCTTACAACTACGCATGCACAATATACAGTGAATATTCCTGCAGGGTCTGATTTGCAACTGGCATTCAAACACGGTTTAGGAGGTTCTTCACGTTCTATTTATATTGATAATATTACCGTTCAGGATATTCCATCCTGCCTTGAGCCAACTGCAGTTGCGGTATCCAATCTTACAGTGAACTCTGCAACAATTGGCTGGACTGCTCCTCTTTCGGTTCCTTCAAATGGATACGAAGTATACTACAGTACAACGAATACTGCACCTGATGCATCTACTGTCTTGAACGCTTCCAATTCTGTAACTTCCGCTACGACTTCTGCACCATTAAGTTCATTATCTTCTGATACCAATTATTATGTATGGGTAAGATCTGTATGCAGTGCTGCTGATAAAAGTATCTGGAGTGAGGTGCTTACATTCAGAACAGGGTATTGCTTACCTTCATCTACTTCTCAGAATTCATGGCTTTCTGACTTCAGTTCTACAGGAGGACTTGTAGATATGGCTTATTCATCCGGTTCAAGTGTTGCAGGCGGATATCAGAATTTAACAACAACCAGTAGCAAAATAATCAATGCTCCTGGCTCCAGTACTTCCGTATCTTTTACGGCCGGTGGTCCTACATGTGGAATCGGGGTTTGGGTAGACTGGAATAATAATTTAACTTTTGAAGCTTCAGAAAGAATGTTTGTAACCAATACTTATGTTACAAGTACGTCGGGATCTATCACAGTCCCTGCAGGAACACCTCTTGGATCTTATAGAATGAGAGTAGTGACTGATTATAACAGTACAGCCCCTTCAAACCCTTGTGCTACTATTTCAAGAGGAGAATTTATTGATTTTACCTTTGAAGTGGCTACCTCTTTATCCACTTCAGAAACGAATCTGAAGAAAAAAGAAGTGAATGTATATCCAAATCCTTTCAAAGATGTGCTTCATGTTGCAGATATCAAAAATGTAAAATCTGTAACGGTTACAGATGTAGCGGGAAGAGTAGTGAAAACTATTGACAATCCAACTAATGAACTTCAATTAGGGGAATTGAATTCCGGTTTATACTTAGTGACGATGAACTTTAAGGATGGTTCAAAATCAACGGTAAAAGCCATTAAAAAATAAAATTTTTTGAGTTAATAATTTCTGTAGGCAGCTGCATTCGTGCGGCTGCCTTTTTTGTTTTTATGAGGCGGATAATTTTCTGACTTCCAAAATCTATTATTGAGAATAAGTAAATAATATTCATTGTGTGCTTTTTGAGTGTTAATAATTTTAGTCTTTTTATCGTTATTTTTTATAATTTAAGTCAATATGTTATTTATTGTTTTGGAAAATAGCTTTTTTAGTATTGGTTTTTTATTTTTGGATTAGATTAAACACAAAAAATATCTCATTATGAAAAAAAAACTATTTTTAGAAAAGCTTTCATACATTGCTTTATTTTCTACCGTTGCCATGCAGGCTCAGAATTATCAAACCATGCCTGTTTCCTCAGGCTTTACAACCGATGTCATCGCTAACGGGATGGGTTCTTCCATGATGAGTACAAGCAATGATGTAGATGGAGTTTCTTACGCTTTTGTAGCTAAAGATTTTCAGTTGACACCCACAAGCCCAGCTATTACGTACGGTATTCCTGTTGATGGCATTATCAACTCTGTAGTTACAACAACTCCGGGACTTAGTTATGTTTTAGGAAACTTAAATGCGAATAATTCATTAAGGCTGGCTGCTGCCAATGATAGTGGAACTCTTACGTTTACAACTCCTAAAGCTGCTTTTACATTGTATATGCTTTCTACCAGCGGTAGTGGAACATCTAAAGTGAATGTAACAGTTAATTTTACGGATGGAAGTAGCCAGGTATTTTCCAATATAAGTCTTTCTGACTGGTATGGAGGATCCAATTTTGCCATCAAGGGAATTGGAAGGATTAAAAGAACTTCAGATGGTTTAGAACCCAGTACTTCGGATCCAAGATTGTATCAAAATGCATTGGCAATAGATGCAGCCAACCAGGCAAAACCAATACAAAGTGTGATGATAACCAAAGCAAGTGGCTCGGGCTATCCTAATATTTTTGCTTTTTCAGTAAACGAAAATACGCAGCTTAGTACCGCTGAAGTAAATGGTCTTAAAAAAGGAGATATTTATCCGAATCCTTTTAAAGATGTGCTTCATATTAATAATGTAAAAAATGTTAAGGCTATAACGGTTACAGATGTAACGGGAAGAGTAGTGAAAACTGTTGACAATCCAACTGCCGAACTTCAGTTAGGGGAATTGAATGCCGGTTTATACTTAGTGACAATGAACTTTAAAGATGGTTCAAAATCAACAATAAAAGCTATGAAAAAATAATAATTTTTGAGTTAATAATTTTTGTAGGCAGCTGCATTCGTGCGGCTGTCTTTTTTTGTGACCAGTTTTGATAATAACTGGACAAAATATTATCAGAAAATGTCCATAAAATTATTATACATTTGCACCGAAAACTATAATATCCATGAATAAATTTAAACTATTTTTTTTAATACCATTATTTTATTCCGAATTTTCCCAGGCTCAGCGAATTGATAAAGAAATAATCAGTTTCCAGCTTTTAAAAGAGCCGGTTTTTCCTACGGAACTTTCCAACAGAAATTACACGATTACGGTAAAGTCTCCCTACAATATTACAAAAGATGATGTCATCAGAATTTCAAAAGAAGACCACCAGAAAAAGGTAGACAATTACCAGACTAATGTTGAAAATGCCAAGTATGAGCATCAGGAAAGATTAAAAGACTATGATGCCGAAGTGAAAAAACTTCAGGAAAAATACAAACTTGAATCTGCAGAATATAGCAAATTGTCAGCTGTAGAAAAAATTGCAGCAACCAATGGAGCTCCCGTACTGAGGCTTCCTTCAAGACCTATCCTTAATATTCCTCCGATGCCGGTGTACCAGCAGCCTGATCTGAGGGATGCTTTAATTGTGGATAACAAAATTCTGGCTTCTCAAATCGATGTGACCGGTTTTTCAAAAGGTGGAAATTATCTTGATATTGTCATTGAAATGGAAAGAACAAATTTCCAGGACAATCAGGGAAAAACTTTTGCCAACCAACCTACAAAAATCACAGCGAAACAAGGCGGTGCCGTAAAACTGGATAAAACTTACTTCTCAGATTTTGCAGAAATAGCAAGCGTTCCGACTAATGAAATTAATCTGAATGCTCAGGAAAAAAGATTCCTGCAAAGAACGATCGACCGCACAAGAAATATTATCAATGAAAACTTCGGGTATCAGACGATTAATTCTACGGTGACATTAGCGACTGTAAAGAATAAAGGAGAGTATGATGATCTGGAGAAAGCATATATCTATGTGACGACCAATCTGAAAAAACTTCAGGCAAAATCGGATTATGCACCGAACAAAATTGCCATGGAGAATATGCAGAAAGGAATTGATCTCTGGAAAACAGCTTTAACAAAAGTAAATTACAACGATAAAAAATCGCTTTACAACCAAAAGATCGGAGAATACCTTTATTTTAACCTGATCAGATTGAATATTGCTTTAGGAAACTACCAGGAAGCAGAGAAATATTTAAACGAGTTACAGGAGCATTTAGTAGATATTAAATTATCCTACGATGCCAATCTTGAACTGAAAAGATTAGAAGAAAAAATTTATAATAACTAAAGAAAACGATATGATTAAACAGATTATTGCTTCGGCATTAATTACCGCTTCTGTGTACTCTTTTGCACAGACGAAAGTAACAGAAGGAACAAAATTCACAGTGGATGCCAATCTTGAAACGGATGATAAACTGGTACTGGCAGATGATTACAATTCTTATATGTTCAGCGCTATTAATATTGACGGATTGATGAGAAATGTTTTCCCTCACAAAAAATTACTGATGAGAAAACTGGATCAGAACGGAAGTCTTGTGGATACTTATGTGAAAGATTATGCCAACAAAATGAATGGTGTTCTTCACAATTATCTGGGGTCACAACAGATCGATGATGATAAATTTATAGCATTTACGGAAGAGTATTTCGGAAAAGAAAACAGAAAAGAAGTATTCCAGCATGTTTTCAGCAGAAAGGAAGGTACTTTTACAACAAAGAGTATTGCAAAATACAGCATCGAGTCTACCAACAAATCAGGAACTACCTATGTCCTTTTCTCAGAAAACGGGAAATATGCAGCTATCTTCAATGACAGATATGCGAATAAAAAGACAGATAATGTCAATGACGTGCTGGTAATGGATCTGAGAACACTTTCTCCGGTCTGGAACAAAGAAATCACATTGAGTAATGATTATGTTGAAAAGTCTTTGACATTAACCAACTCAGCGAAAATCGTTCTATTACGTAAAGCAGCAGGCTGGAAGGAATCCTATAAGCTGGAACTGGTTTCCAATACTGAAGATAAAGACCTTCCGTTCGATGATAAATATATTCCTGAAAAATTATATGCTTTCAGTAAAAATGATAATGATTATCTGGTAACTTTTGGAAGAAAAAATGCAGCAGTTACCATTGGAGCAAGTACTTTCGGAACGGTAATGTTTTATGATATGAAATCAGGAAAAGCAGTTATCAGCAATACCAATCTGGCTGGAAGCAAAGACATGAGCGATGTGAAAGTCATTAAAACGATTGTGAAAGGGGATGAAACTTTAATGGCTGTTCAGCAGGAGACGGTGACAAGACCTATGCCTACAGCAATGAACCGTTTCCCTGATCCTGTATATTCTCTGGATGCGGGAATGCTGATGAAGTTTAATAAAGAAGGTGAAGTACAACAATTCGTAGCAGCAGGAACTTCTACCGGAAAAAGAATTCATGTGGTGGAAGCAGGAGACAAACTTTATATTTCCGCTTTCTATCCTAAAGGAGCATTTGGTAATACAGGATTTTCTATGAAAGTTTTTGATTTTGCCAATCTGAAACCTCAGGAAGTAAGCCTTGATTATAAAGGCAGAAACTTCTTCCAGAACTATGGTTTTGCAGATGGAAATATGATTCAGTACGTTCCGAATGTCAATAAAATGATGTTCCTTCAAAAGAGCAGCAAAGAGGTTCAGATGTTCAGTGTGTACAATTTTATAAAATAATCGTATTTTAGAAAAAATTATCACATGCAGATTCAGTCGGTTTCTATAGAAGATTATATCACGAAAATTCCTGAAGAGAGACAGGAAGCTTTTAAAAAACTTTTTGATACGGTGAACGACAACCTTCCGAAAGGTTTTGAAAATGCTTCAAATTACGGGATGATAGGCTGGGTAGTTCCTTTGACAACCTATCCTGCCGGATATCACTGTGCACCCGGGACACCGCTGCCTTTTATCAATATTGCTTCCCAGAAGAATTTTATAGCACTCTATCATATGGGACTGTATTCGAAACCGGAACTTCTGGATTGGTTCGTAGGAGAATATCCCAAACATTCGAAGAAAAAGCTGGATATGGGTAAATCCTGTGTCCGTTTCAAAAAAACAGATGATATTCCTTTTGAACTGATTGCTGAGCTAAGTCAGAAAATGACGCCTGATGACTGGATCGGAATTTATGAATCACAGTATAAGAAATAAAAAGAGCCCTGAAATCGAATAGATTTCAGGGCTCTTTTGTGAGGGAAGCTGGAAGTTTGAAGCTGGAAGTACTATTCGTGCTTTAGAATCACTTATCGTAAATTCTGGATGGTAAAGTTTGAAGCTGGAAGATATATTTGTGTGGCAAACCACCAATTGTTATTCCTTGATGAGCAATCTGAATATTAAAAAGTTAATTAAATGGTGTGTATTTATTCATCGACATCCAGAAACTTCCATCCTCCAGCTTCCCTCTTCCAGCTAAAAATGAATATCCCAGATTCCTGCTTTTCTTTCAAGCTCAATCAGAGCGGCTGCATTATCTGCAAGAGCCTCATAATAATCTTTTCGAACACTGTTATAGGTTCTCTGGGCATTCAGGACTTCAAGGATAGAGCTTTCTCCTCTTTTGTAGCTATAGATGATTCCTTCCAGAATACTTTTGGCTTCAGAAAGCATTCCGTTATGGAATTGTCTGAGCTGTTTCTGAGTGGCTGTGTATTGCTGAAAAGCCTGCATTACCTCAGCTTTTATCTCCTGTTCGATCTGTTTATACTCAACTTCTGCCTGCGAATGGGCCATTTCTGCTATTTTCAATCCGGCATTTCTTCGGTTGGAAAATTTTAAAGGAATACTGATACCCATTTTTACAGCATTTACAGTGGGAGAAGGGGCCATTTCATTCGTTGCTTCAGTATGTCGTTCTGCTCCGGCACTGATGCCCAAATCTATGATGCGATTAGCTTTTTCAAGGCTGATCTGGCTTTTGGCAACCTCTTTATTTTGTTTCGCAGCCAATAAATCTGCTCTTTCATTTAAGGCCTGAAGAATCAGATCATCGACATTAAAATCTCGGTTGAAAGCATTAAAGTCTCCGGCAACATCTCTGCCTGTAATTTTGCCGTCTCCCATAAATACAGATAAACCGGTGAGAGCCTGCTGCTCTGCACTTTCAGCCTGATATACTTCATTGAGCAAAGAAGCTGCTTCCAGCTTACTCTGTTTGGAAGTGACCCATGTTATCGTTCCCAATTTGTACCGGATACTGTCGGATTTTGCGAGTTGCTGCATGTTTTGATAAGAATCCTGCTGCACTTCAAGCAAAGCCTTGGATTTTAAAGCCTCAATATATCCTAAACTGGCATCTGCACGAAGATTCCTGAAAAAATCCTGCAATTGTATTTTGCTCAGCTCCGATTGATTTCTTGCCAGATTTACCCTGGCCTTTCTTTTACCACCCAATTCAAGTGTCCAGCCAAGTGAGGCTCCATACACATAACCCATACTTTGTCTTACTCCGTTATTGGTGGTTTCCATTTCCAGCTCAGGATCAGGAAACATATTAGCCGTCTGAATCGCTGCTTCGGACATGCTTACATTGTATTTTTGAGAAGCATAGCCTAAATTTTTATTTCCTACAAGACTCAGGTATTCTTCAAAGGGTAAAAGTTCTTTTTCCTGTGCCTTTATCCCTTTGATGCTGAGTAATACGACAGCTAGTATGATAAAACGAACTCTAATTTTCATCTGATTCTAAATTTTGTTTTTTGTTTCGGCGTTCAGCCATAAAATAAATAGCCGGCAGCACGAATAAGGTTAAAATGGTAGAGAACATCAGCCCGTAAACAATTACTGTTGCCAGTGGGCGCTGTACATCAGAACCGATTCCTGTGGCCAATGATGCCGGAAATAATCCGATGACAGCAACCGTCGCGGTCATCAGTACAGGTCTGAAACGGTCTTTTGCCCCTTTGATGGCAGCCTCTTTCAGTTCATATCCCTTTTTACGCAGATCATTGATATGAGAGATCATGATCACTCCATTCTGGATGGCGACTCCAAAGAGAGCGATAAATCCTACTGCAGAAGATACATTCAGAGACATTCCGCGGATATTGAGTGCCAGCATTCCCCCAAATAAAGCCAGCGGAACGATAGACATCAGTACCAAAGCCTGTCTGAAATTTCCAAAGGCACTATACAGCAGCAGAAACATAATAGCTAATGCCAGCGGAACAATAAATGCCAGCCTGGAATATGCCCTGTTTTGATTTTCAAACTGTCCGCCCCATTTGATCTGGTATTTCTCATGATCGTATTGGATCTCTTTTTCAATTGTATTTTGTGCATTTTTCAGGAAAGAAGAAAGATCGGTGCCTCTTAAATTCAGCTTTACCGTAAGATGTCGTTTATTCATTTCTCGGGTAATGGTGCTTTCTCCGGTACTTAATTTCACTTCTGCTACCTGTGATAAAGGGATTTTGGCTCCTGAAGCTGAGGTCAGCATCAGATTTCCGATTTTATCCGGAGTATCGCGGCTGTCTTCTGTATAACGGCATGAAATATCATACACTTTATTGCCGATAAAGATCTGGGAAATGGCTTTTCCTCCCAATGCGACTTCAATAAGATCGGCCACATCTGCTACATTCAGTCCGTACTGAGCAATTTTATCTCTGTTGGCAATAATCTGCAGTTGAGGTAACGGTGGCTCCTGATCGATAGCAAGATCTGCCGAACCCGGAATTGTATGTAAAGTAGACAAAATATTATCCGCAATTCGTCTGGTTTCTTTAAAATCTTCTCCATATACTTTTACCACCAGCTCACTGTGCGCTCCGGAGATTTTGTCCATAACTCCATCAATCATAGGTTGTGAAAACCCGACGGTGAATCCCGGCATATCCTTATAATCTGCAGCAAGTTCTTTGATGAGGTCTGCTTTTGTTTTTCCGGAAGGCCATTCGCTGTATGGTTTTATTCCGACCGATACCTCAAAGTGGGAAGCGGTCCATGGGTCGGTACCATCATCGTTACGTCCTGCCTGAACCATCATATAGGTAATTTCAGGATGTTTCAGCGTGCGGGCACGTAAGGTATCACTCATTTCTTTTGATTTGGCCAAAGAAATTCCGGGTGGAAGCTGTACCTGCAGCCATATAGAGCCTTCATCCAGTTCAGGTAAGAAATCTTTTCCCACATGCCAGGAGAGAATTCCGGCAGATACTAAAACAATCATAATGGGAATGAGAACTCTTTTAGGAGTCTGCATTATTTTTTCAATGCTTTTTCCATAGGCTTTGCCGAGTTTCTCCAGCCATTTATTGTGATAGATCTTCTGTGGTTTCCGATAAATTACATAGGCTAATCCCGGGATAAGAAGTAATGCTACGGCAAGGGCTCCCAACAGGGCATATCCAACAGTAAAAGCCATGGGGGTAAATAATTTTTTTTCCACTCTTTCAAAAGCAAATAATGGAAGGTAGGCCGTAATGATAATGATGGTGGAAAAGAAAATAGGTTTTGCCACTTCAATCACTCTTTGGGTAATTGTTTTTTCTTCCAGTGTTTCTTCAGAATTCTCTTCCCGTTTCTTCAGGATAGTTTCCAGCATGACGATGGCTCCGTCTACAATGATTCCAAAATCGATCGCTCCCAGTGAAAGAAGATTAGCCGGAATATTGGTAAAATGCATTAGTATAAAAGCAAATAATAAAGAAAGCGGAATGGTAATCGCTACCAGTAATGCTCCCCGCCAGCTTCCCAGAAATACAATCAGTACAATAATAACCAGTACAATTCCTTCGGTAAGGGTATGAGAAACTGTGGTAAGCGTTGTTTTTACAAGATCTGTTCTGTCCAGAAAAGGGTGGATCTTTACTCCGGGTGGAAGCGTTTCGTTATTAAGTTCTTCAATCGCTTCATGCACACCTTCCAGTACCTCGGAAGGATTTTGTCCTCTTAGCAATAGTACAATTCCTTCCACGCTTTCAGAATAATCCCGTTTTCGGTCTGTGTAGCTAAGGACTCCTTTTCTTTCAAGGTTTCCGTATTTCAGTGTTCCTACATCATTGAGAAAAACAGGAACTCCATTCTGGGTTTTGACTACAATTTTTCCAAGGTCATCCAGGTCTTTTACCAAACCAATTCCGCGGATTACATACGCAAGGTTTCCGCGGGGAAGCATGCTTCCTCCGGCGCTGACATTATTTTTGGAGATTGTTTCGGTAACTTCTGACAGGGATAAACCATACTGTTCAAGCTTATGCGGATCCAGCTCAATCTGGAACTGGGTGGTAATTCCTCCGAAATTGGTGACATCAGCAATTCCTGAAACCTGTTTGATTCGGGGAATAATAACAAATTTCTGTAAATCTGTCAATTCCCGCAGGCTGTGGCTGTTACTTTCGATAATGTAACGATACACTTCGCCGATGGGAGAGGTAAGGGGATCTAATCCCGGCTGTGCCCCATAAGGGAGCTCCACATCTGTCAGTCTTTCCTGAATACGCTGCCTTGCCCAGTAATCATCTATACCATCATCAAATACGATCGTAATAATGGAAAGCCCGAAGGTACTTTTGCTTCGCATCACATGCATTCCGGGAAGTCCGTTCAGAGATCTTTCCAAAGGAATTGTGATCTGCTGTTCTACTTCTTCGGCGGCCAGGCCCGGAACCTGCGTTACCACCTGGGAAGTGACATCGGCAATATCAGGATAGGCTTCTATGGATAGTCTGGTCCAGGAATAGTATCCGAAGAATCCCAGCAAAAGGAAGAGAGAAAGCATAAGCCATCTCTTCTGTATAGAGATTGTCAATAATTTCTTCATAGTTTTTCATTTACATTATTTTGTATCCGGCATATAAATTCCGCCTTCGGTCATGATGGTTTCTCCGGGTTTTAATCCTGATATGATTCTTACAGTTTTCTCATCGGTTTCTCCCGTTGCCACAGAACGTCTGGTAAATTGGTTTTTTCCTGTTTTTATCCATACATATTGTAAACTGTCCTCCTGCATTAAAGCTGTTACAGGAATCATCACTGTCTTTTCAGGGGTTGTTGAAAAGTTCACGGTGGCGTACATTCCCGGCTTTAATTTTCTGTCCGGATTATCGCATTCAATAAGAACTTTAATGCTTCGGGTATCTTCATCCACCATTTCATTGATGTGATATACTTTTCCGGTAATATTTCTGTCGGGATAGGCGCTTACTTTTACAGAAACCTGGTCGCCAATATTGACAAAGCGAATATCTTTTTCCTTTACATCACCGGAAATCCAGACTTTTGATAATTCTGCGATGATCACGACCGGATCTGCATCTCCTTTCAGATATTGGCCGTTGACAATTTTGTTGGAAATAATTTCTCCGTTAATGGGTGCTCTTACAACAAGCGGACTTCCTATGCCTCCACTTTTGCTGTTATAGACCTTCAGGGCAGAAGATGCATTGGAAAGGGATGTTTTTTTATTTTTAAAATCGGTTTCCGCTTCGTCCAGCTCTTTCTGGATACCGACTCCGTGTTTTACGAGGTCCTGCTGGCGTCTGTAATTTTTTTCTGCAAGTTGTACATCATTCAGAGCATCCGTATAATCTTTTTGAACTGAAAAATAATCTGATGAAAGGATTTCAAAAAGTGGGTTTCCGGCAGAAACATTTTGTCCAAGCTGAATAAAAGATTTTGTAATTCTTCCGGAAAAAGGACTGGCGATTTCCGCGTAGTGATTGGGAATTGCCTGGATTGTTCCCGCTGAAATTACACCGTCGCTGTGTTCCTGTTCGGCTACCATCTGTGTTTTAATTTTTTTGAAAACCGGATGGCTTTCCGGAATGATGATCTGGTTACCTTTTGTTATGATTTCCGGTTCTTTGTTTTGCTGAGGTGCATTGTCTTTACAAGAGACTGCAAAGAGAATAATACTACTTAAGATTATTTTTTTCATGATCTTAATACAATTGAGTGCTGTTGCTGATTTTTACTTTTTCTTTATTATTTTTCCTGGTACTGAACCATTTTTTGCTTCTGGCTTCTTTCTGTGAGGATAGAGTAGGCCTCAGGAATATATTGGTAGATACAATGAAGAGAACTGTGATAAAGGCTTCCAGAGGATATCCCAAAGCGCATAATGCGCCTATGGCTGCTGAACACCATAATGTGGCTGCTGTATTTAATCCTCTTACGGTAAGGCCGTCTTTCATGATAACACCGCCGCCAAGGAAACCTATTCCACTGACGATGTAAGAAGTGATTCGGCCGGCTGCATCGCCACCAATTCTGATGGCAATCAGTACAAATGCTGCAGAACCGATACATACCAGAGTGTTGGTGCGGAGACCTGCATTTTTTTTGCGCCACTGTCTTTCGAAGCCAATACCGGCTCCCAGACAAAATGCGGTCAGTAAACGAAGGGTAAATTCGAATGTATTCATAACTTTTCCTGTTTTGTAAGCTTTTCAGCTGTACGGGAAAAGTGAGTACAACTAAAGCTTTTAAGATTGATAATTACTGTAAGGATCTGAGTCCATATTGCTTTATTTTTTACTGTGCAAAAGTAAAACTGACTGCCCTTTTTTGCCGTTAGAAAAGCTTTAGAATGTGATTAGAAAATCATTAGAGAAAGTTCCTTCCTGTTTTTTTGATGATTCTGCAGGAAATAGTTGTTTATTATATCCTTTTAATATGTGTAAACTGTACTCATGATAAGCGATAAAATTTCAATACATTTGGAGGCTGATTTTTGTAGGACGAATTTTACAATCTGTCATATGAAATAAAAGCTTGTTAAATCCCGGAGACTTCCTTCCAATATCTTTTGAATTATATATTTTAGAAATGAAAAAATCAAACTTAGCAATACCGGCTACGCTTTTAGCGATTATCTGTGTGCAGGGAGGAGCCTCCATTGCAAAACAGCTTTTTCCTGTAATCGGAGCGATTGGTACGGTTACTTTAAGAATTGTACTTTCTGCTGTTTTGCTTACTTTGATTAACCGTCCTAAGTTTTTACAATTTAACAGCCAGAAATGGAAATACTGTGCAATCTATGGAGTTGGATTGGCTGCAATGAATCTTATTTTCTATATGGCGATTCAAAGGATTCCGCTGGGATTGGCTGTTACTGTGGAATTTGCCGGGCCATTATTTCTCGCATTGGCATTGTCCCGTAAACTCTTGGATGTCGTGTGGGCATTACTGGCCTGTGTGGGAATTCTGTTAATTGTTCCGTGGAAAAATGATCATGTCGATTTGTTAGGACTTGGATTGGCCTTTCTGGCAGGGATGTTCTGGGCCCTGTATATTGTAATGGGTGGAAAGGTCTCCAAAATAATGGATGGAAAAGATGCGGTTACCACCGGGATGATATTTGCCAGCCTTGTCATTATTCCTTTTACCATCTGGGATGGAGCCGTTTTCAATCTTACTCCTTCTATTTTTGTAAAAGGACTTGGTGTGGCTGTTCTTTCGAGTGCTTTGCCCTTTTCACTGGAAATGATGGCTCTGAAAAAGCTTCCTGCAAAGACTTTCAGTATTCTGATGAGTCTGGAACCGGCATTTGCAGCACTTTCAGGATTGGTTTTTCTTGCTGAAGAATTATCTTTTTTGCAATGGATTTCTATTGCCTGTGTAATTACAGCGAGTATAGGAACGACCGTTTTCAATAAAAAATCTCTTTCTCATGATTGATGAAATTTTTTTAACCATTAAGTAAATGAAGGTTGTAAGGAAAGTTAAGATTCAAATACATTTGAATGAAGTTTCTGATCAATTACTGGGTGATAAACTCTACCTTAAAAGTAGTTTTATTCTGTTCTGATACCACTTTGATTTTTGCATTGTGAAGGTGAATAATTTTCTCCGTGAGAAATAATCCTATTCCATGACCTTTTTCACGTTTGGAGTTTTCGCTTCTGTAAAAAGGTTCGAAAATATGCTGTAAATCTTTTTCATGGATACTATTTCCGGTATTGGTAAAATTGATTGTAAGAATTTTTGAATCCATGCTTACATCAATCTGGCAGGTATGTTCCGGAGAATATTTACAGGCATTGTCAATAAGATTGTTGAAGGCCACCTGCAGAAGATATTCATTCCCTTCAATGATTAGCTGGTGTTCTTCTATCGAATCTTCTATGTTCAGAGAAACTTTATATCCTGAATTTTCTTTGGTGATTTTGGTATAAGATTCCAAAAGAACTTCGTCAAGACGTACCTCAGAAAAACTGATCTCATTGGGATCATAGCTTGCTTTGGCGAGATCCATTAAGCTATTGGACAGTTTTACCATATTCCGGGCATCATCCAGCGCGAATTGAATGGTTTCCTGATATTCTTCCCTGGTTTTATCTTTTACAGAAGCCAGTTCCAGCTCGGTGATGATGGCTGATAAAGGCGTTCTCAGTTCGTGTGAAATATTGGATACAAAATGTTTTTGCGAATCAAATGAATTTTCAAGCCGTTCCAGCATTCCATTGAAGTTTTCAGCAAGCTCATTTAGTTCGTCTTTTTCTTTGGTTGTTTTCAGGCGTAACTGTAATTTCCCGGCGGTTATTTTTTTTATCTGAATAACCATTTCAGTCAGCGGACTCAATGCTTTTTTAGAAAGAAATATTCCGGCCAGATAAATCAAAATCAGAATAATGAAAAACGAGATGAGACTGATGGTAAGAAGATGTGTAAGATAATCATATCCGTATTGATCATAGGCTGCCGCAGTTACCGCATACGTTTTTCCTTCATAATGATACACGATTCCAATGACCTGCAGATCATTGAGAAAGAAATTGATTTTCTTTTTTTGAAATATCTTGGAAAGCATTTCCGAAGTTTCCTTTACATAATCTACTTTGGCGTCATCATGATAAACCAGCTCCTTATTACTGTCATAAATCGCTACCTGAACTTCGTTAAGCGTTCTGGTATTATTTTTATAAAGCTTGTGCATTTCCTGCTCGGGGAGCGAGCTTCGGAAAAATAAATCGGCCTTGGCAATGGCTTCATTTTGAAGTTCGCTGTAAAAAGATTGTTCTCTGGCTTCTTTGGATGAATAATAGATCGAAATGCTGTAAATACCTAAAAGCATTGCAGTGATTAAGGTGAAAAGCAGCGTTAGTCGGGTTCTTATTTTCATCCGGATATTTTTAGTTTATCTTAATGCTTACTGTACAGTGCCTGTTTCGTAGTCTTTTTTCAGAATAAATCCCATACCGGCTTTGGTATGGATCAGTTTGGTTTCAAAATCTTTATCTATTTTTTTTCGTAGATAATTGATATAGACATCAATAAAGTTGGTCCCCGTATCAAAATGGGTTTCCCACACTTTTTCCGCAATTTCACTTCTGGAAAGCACTCTTTCTGAATTTTCCATCATGAATTTTAAGAGATTAAATTCTTTCGGGGTCAATTTTATAGGCGTATGATCACGGCTCACGGTTTTTTGTTCCAGATTCATTTCAATACCTTCATATGTAAGAACAGAAACTCTTTGGTGGGGCTGTTGTGAAAATCTTTTCAGAAGTACTTTGATCCTTGCTACCAGTTCACGCATTTCAAAAGGTTTGGTGAGATAATCATCAGCTCCGGCATCAAATCCTTCCAGCTTATCATCCGTAGTTCCCAATGCAGTAAGCATAATGACAGGAAGATTGGGTTTTAAACTTTTGATTTCATTACAGAATTCAAGACCATCTTTTTTGGGTAATACAATATCTGTCACTACCAGATCAAAATGGGTCTGTAAAGCCAGCTTCAGACCGGTATTTCCATCGTAAGCTGCAGTGACCTCAAACTCTGCTTCCTGAAATCCCTTTGCAATCAATTTTGAAAGTCTGTTGTCGTCTTCAATTAATAAAATATGGGGCATAAAATTCCTGAAGTGTTTGGGTTGGGGTGAAGAATAGATCAATATTCTCACAAATGTAATGAATTCTATTTTGTAATTTTGGTTGCGAAAATAGAATCGAATGTCTGAATTTAGATTAAAAAAGAGGTATGTGGCTGGATTTTTATACGGTCTGATGTTATTATTGGTACAGTGTCATAATAATGTTTCTGTAAGTACTGTAGATATCAAAAACGGAGACCTTCTTTTTGTAACTGCAAAAGAAACAGGGCTTTCCGGAGCGATTAATAATGTAACTCAACAACAAAAAACAGCTTCATTTGATCATATAGGAATTCTGGAAAAAGAGGGCCGCAAAATGTTTGTTCTGCATGCTGCACCAAAAGGCGGTTCTCAGAGACAAGATTTAAAAGACTTTATTAAAGATCAGAAAGAAGAAGGTCAGGAAGTGATTGTTTACCGGTTAAAACCGGAATATCAGAAAGCAATTCCTGAAGCGGTTAAAAAAGCGCATTCCATGCTGGGAAAACCTTACAATTTCAATTATATCCTTGATGAAAATTCCTATTACTGTTCAGATTTTGTGGAAAGAGCTTTTCGGGACGAACATATTTTCAAACTGGAGCCCATGACATTTATTGATCCGAAAACAGGAAAAACAAACACATTCTGGGAAGAATTTTATACTAAGAAAAATATCAAAGTCCCTGAAGGCGAGCCTGGTTGCAACCCAAACGGATTGGCCGGTTCTGATAAATTAGAAAGAATAGGGAACTATTAAAACATAAGAGAAGCTCAACAGGCTTCTTTTTTTTATGTTAAATTTTTAAAAATATTAGTCTACTAATTTGGTAGACTAATATTTTTTTATATTTTTGTCACAGATTTAAAAGCAAAAGTGTCATATGATCTGACAGAGTTTAACCCAAAAATGTTTAGCAATGATTACACCTAATCCCGGCCTGCAGGTTTTACAAAATAAAATTAACCTGCCTAAAAAAGAATTGTTATTGGAAATAGAGTTGAATGGTAAAATGAAATTTGAACATTTGATGAATACGATCTACAATCAATTTGGCATTTATCATAGAGTGTTATCTGCTAACGTAGAGTATGTGAACGGGTACAGTTTCGGTTCAGTACAGTTATATATTAATGTCAATTCAGAAGATTTTCAGCAGCTTGAAGTGTATCTGAATAAAAATAAACTTATCAATACGACGGTAGAATATACCTGCAGAACATATTTTTAAGTGAGATTCATATAGTTTTAATTACTCAAAGCGTCCGGTTTTACCGGGCGCTTTTTATTTGCCACTATAACAGATTTAAATGACGAATCAAATTGCTGCAGAACAGAGGTGCCTCAAGGGTGTCATTCTGAGCGAAATGAAATGTAGTAAAGAATCTTATATATTTTATTGGCAATAAGATTCTTCCTTCGTCAGAAATCAAAGATTCGACGTAGTCAATGACAGAAGTAAAGCAAAAAAACGCTCAGAATATTCTGAACGTTTTTAAATAAAATTCTTGGCTTATCCCTTTAGTTAATATTAATAACTCGGGATTAATAATTAACAAAGGTTTTCTTATTGATAACCCTTCGACAAGCTCAGGGTGACAGCCCTAAAACCAACCGAAATTTTTAAACATTGTCAGGCTTAGCCTGACGAAGCATTATTTAAAGATTAGCTCAATAAAATAATTTTAGATTCTTTCAATGTCAGCACCAATAGCTCTTAGCCTTCCATCAATATTTTCATATCCTCTGTCGATCTGCTCGATATTGTGGATAATAGATTTTCCTTCCGCAGAAAGTGCTGCAATAAGAAGGGCGTTTCCGGCTCTGATATCCGGGGAAACCATTGTTGTCCCTCTTAACGGAGCTTCCTGGTTCAATCCGATTACCGTAGCTCTGTGCGGATCACATAAAATGATCTGAGCACCCATATCAATTAATTTATCCACAAAGAATAATCTGGATTCAAACATTTTCTGATGAACCAGAATACTTCCTTTGGCCTGAGTAGCCACTACTAAAATAATAGATAATAAATCAGGCGTAAATCCAGGCCATGGCGCATCCGAAATCGTAAGGATAGAACCGTCAATAAATTTCTGGATTTTATAATGCTCCTGTGCCGGAATATAGATATCATCACCGCTTTGTTCAAGCTGAATTCCTAGTTTTCTGAAGGTATTCGGAATCACACCAAGCTGGTTCCAGTTGACATTTTTGATCGTGATTTCAGATTTTGTCATGGCTGCAAGACCAATCCATGAGCCGATCTCTACCATGTCCGGAAGCATGGTATGCTCAGTACCTCTCAGATATTCAACCCCTTCAATAGTAAGAAGGTTGGACCCGATTCCTGAGATATTGGCTCCCATTCTGTTCAGCATTTTACATAATTGCTGAAGATAAGGTTCACAGGCAGCATTGTAGATTCTTGTTTTTCCTTTAGCCAAAGCGGCTGCCATTACAATATTGGCAGTTCCGGTTACAGAAGCTTCTTCCAATAAGATGAATTTTCCTCTCAGTTCCTTAGCTTTTAAAGAGTAGAAATATTCCTCCTCATCATAATTGAATTCAGCACCTAATTCAACAAGTCCCTGAAAGTGAGTATCCAATCTTCTTCTCCCGATTTTGTCACCTCCGGGAGTAGGCATATAAGCCTCTCCATAACGGGCAAGCATTGGTCCCATCAGCATAATGGATCCGCGTAGTTTGGCTCCGTCTTTTTTAAACTCGTTAGATTTTATATAATCAAAATTGACCTGATCCGCTTTGAAAGTATAATCTCCCTGTCCGTTTTTGGTAATTTTTACTCCAAAATCTCCAAGAATTTCAATCAGTCGGTTCACATCATGGATATCAGGAATATTTTTGATTCTTACTTCTTCGTCTGTCAGAAGAACAGCACATAAAATTTGTAGAGCCTCATTTTTGGCTCCTTGTGGAGTTATTTCACCCTGCAGTCTTTTTCCTCCTCTTATTTGAAATGTTCCACTCATTATTTTCTGTTTTTATGATTGTTATTATGCCTTCTTTTGTTGGGCTGGTTATTATTTTTATTGTTGCTGTTGTTCCTGTTGTTGTTATTATTGTTCCTGTTGTTATTATTGCTGGTGTAATAGATTTTACTCTTTTCAAGAGAATCTATTCCGGTAAGATCCAGCCTGTTTTCAGACAGTTCTTTCAGGTGGCGGAAAATCACATCATCTGTCACATGTTCTTTATTATAGACATTATAAGACTTCTTCATATTGTTGGCAATTACCTCGATAAGGGCTTCTTTTTCATCACCCGTTTCCAGTTCGATTGCTTTTTCTATCAATTGAAGAATACTTTTTCCGTAGAACTTAAAGTCACCTTGAAGTTTTGGATATTCCATTCTTTTAGGTTTTTCCGCCAGCTGTTCCATTGTAGGGAACGGATAAGGAGAATCTACATCCAGATCATAATTGGCAAGAATAAAAAGATGGTCCCAAAGTTTATGTTTATAATTTTCCTCGTCGCGAAGTTGCGGGTTTCTCTGACCCATAAAATCGATGATTGCCATAGCCATTTCATTCCTTTCGTCTTTGGAAGGAAGTTCTTTGCAGCGCTCAACCAACTGTTGTATAATTCTGCCATATTCCGGCATATGAAGCTGAGTTTTTTGGGTGTTGTATTCCATAGTATGCAAATATATGCATTAAAAGAAAAATTGTCTCGGGAATCTGAAAAATTTATGATTTTTTAATGAAAAAAATTGAATGCCTTTCATCTTGATTTATTAGGTGAAATGAAAATATTTCCCGTTTATTTGATTTTGTTTTTAATAAAATTGTATCTTGTTTAATAGATTGATAATTAATTACAGCGATGAAAAAAACAAACTTTTTCCTTTCACTACTGGCTTTAGCATTAATAAGTTCATGCCGTACAAGTGATGAATTAATGACAGAACCTACCAAGCAGGAAGAGGTTCATAACAAAACAGTGAATGTGACCAATCATGATGGCCGGCCTTTCAGTACAGGAAGCGGTTCAGGTTCTGCCCAAAGTAAATTCGTAGCCGGACCGGGTGGCGGAGTTCTTATGCAGGGCTTTTACTGGGATGTTCCGGAAGGTGGTAACTGGTGGAATACCGTTAAAGACAAAATAACAGCGTGGTCCAATGCCGGAATTGGGGCAGTATGGCTGCCGCCGGCATCAAAAGCACAAAACGGGGCATATTCTATGGGGTACGATCCTACAGATTATTATGATTTTGGAGATTTTAATCAGAATGGAAGCACGGAAACCCGTTTCGGATCCAGAGCCGAACTGGAAGCATTGATTACGAAGGCTCATGCCGAAAATATGCAGGTATACGCAGATATTGTAATCAATCATAACAGTGGAGGACAATCTGAAGCCAATCCTTTTACAGGAACCAATACCTGGACCAATTTTTCAGGAGTGGCATCAGGGAAATTCCAGAGAAACTATAATGACTTTTACAAAAATGCTTATGGAAATAATGATGAAGGAGCTTTTGGCGGTTTTCCGGATTTATGCCACGCGAATCCTCATGTGCAGGACTGGCTTTGGGGAAGAGATGATTCTGTCGCAAAATATTATAAAAATGTGATGAAATTTGATGGCTGGAGGTTCGATTATGTTAAAGGGTTCGGGCCATGGGTTGTTAACACCTGGAATTCTAACGTAGGCGGATTTTCTGTCGGAGAATTATGGGATTCCAATGTCAACACATTGGAGTGGTGGGCCAACAATGCCAACAGTTCCGTATTTGATTTTGCGGCTTATTATAAAATGGATGAAGCCTTTGATAATGGTAATCTAAATGCTTTGAATGATGATATGATGTGGAAAAGAAATCCATACAAAGCAGTCACCTTTGTTGCCAATCACGATACCGATATCATTTACAATAAAATGCCGGCATATGCCTATATCTTAACCCATGAAGGATATCCTACCATTTTTTACAGAGATTATGAAGAATGGTTAAATAAAGAACGACTGAACAATCTGATCTGGATTCACAATAACAAAGCCACCGGAACAACTTCCATTCTCTACACCGATAATGATGAATATATTGCAAGACGTAACGGTTATAATGGTAATCCGGGACTTGTAGTTTACATCAATACGTCTTCAAACTGGCAGGAAAGATGGATAGAAACCAACTGGAGCAGCCAGCAGATCAAAGATTTTACAGGGAACTCAAGCTGGTACCCAACAACTCAGGGAGATAAATGGGTGAAAATCCAGTGCCCGCCGAATTCTTATTCTGTGTGGTCGCTGAATTTATGAGTAATGAGCAATGGGTAATTATTGATAATTGATAATTGATAATTGATAATTGATAATTGATAATTGATTAAGCTGGTAAGAGACTGCTCTTCAGTTTAATTTTTATTAAACATTAAACAAGCAAAACTATACGTATTATTTATCATTCCGTAGGAATATCTATACAAAGCATTAATATTGTAGGAAATTCTTACGGAATGATCTTTTTATAAGTTAAATGAAACGGTGTAAGAATCATTAATTACACCTGAATAAATTTTTTCTTCTGATGAAGGTCCGGTAAATAACATTTCTGATTGGCCAGCTTCATCCTGTTTCTGGAAATAAGATCATAAGCCTTGTCCCTTAAAAATGCCGGAATGATTTTTCCGATAAACGAAAGTTTATATATGCCTCCCAACAAGTTAGCAATTTCCAGTACTGCCTTTGACTTGATCAGATAAAACCGTCCGGGTTTCCACAGATACATAGTATTGAATACATTGGTTTCCAGTCCTCTTTCGGATAAAAACTGCTGTCCGAAATCAGATTGAAGAGAAGCAAACATGAACTGGTCTTTATTGTCCCGCTCCAAAATCCATTGTACCCAGAAATTGCAGACTCCGCAATCTCCGTCAAAAAATACAATATGCTTATTTTCCCAATTTTCCATGACGTTATTTATTAAATAGAATTCTCCTTTCCGTGTCTTCTTTTACTTTTTTGAAATAATGGATAAGATCTGCACGCTGTTCATCCGACAGTTTAGCATTCTGATGTCCTAAATAATAGGATTCAAGTGGCATCTCTTTTTTTTCAACCATTTCTATACATTCCTCAAGTTTATGAAGCTGTCTTTTAGGTTCATACACTGCAAAGGTAGAAAAATTAAGATGATTCCTGCCCTCGTCAATATGATTTTTTACCCACCATGACATCGGGGAGATATTGCTGTACCATGGATACTTTGTTTCATTGGAATGACAGTCATAACATGATGTTCTGATAGTATGCGCTATCTTTTCAGGAGTATTTTTAATTTTCAGAAAATCCATGCCGGGAGTTGGCGGCGGATTCGTTTTATCGATAGGAAAAAACTGTATGATGATAAATACAACGAGAATGACAACAATTATTTTTTTCATAGCGGATGTTCATGTTTTATAATATAAAGATAGTTAATTTATTTTTAGTGAGAAGTTGAAAGCTGAAAGAGGGAAAAGCTTCCAAAAAATGTTGTAATAGTGTATTTTTTCGGCAATTACTATGTTATTTTCATGGTGATATCAAACATCCTCCTTTCAACTTCCTTTTCCCATTAAATTCTTACGTTGAGTAATTCTAAATTGGACGGTATACTGTTGTTTTTATTTAAGTTAATCTTAAAAATGACTAACTTAATACCACAATTCTGACAAGATATTGTGCCGTTGAAAATATTTATTTATAGTTTTTAACTATCATTGAAATAAAAATTAATAGATTGTATTTATTAAACAAACGTTGTAGGTTTGTGATGTTCTTAGAACACAATTGGAAACAGTATTAATCAACATAAAAAATAAATAAACGAAAATGGAAAAAGATTTGAATGACATCAGTAAATGCCCGTTTCACAACGGAACAATGAAGAAGAATGTAGCAGGAGGAGGAACCCAGAATTCTGATTGGTGGCCTGATCAGCTTAGAGTAGATCTTCTGCGCCAGCATTCTTCCCTTTCAGATCCTATGGATAAGGATTTTGATTATGCCAAAGCATTCGAAAGCCTTGATCTGGAGGCTGTAAAAAAAGACCTTCATGCATTGATGACAGATTCTCAGGATTGGTGGCCGGCCGACTTTGGTCATTATGGCCCTCTGTTTATCCGTATGGCGTGGCACAGCGCCGGAACGTATCGTGTAGGTGACGGAAGAGGTGGAGCAGGAGCTGGGCAACAGCGTTTCGCACCGTTGAACAGCTGGCCTGATAACGTAAGTCTTGATAAAGCACGAAGATTATTGTGGCCCATCAAACAAAAATATGGAAGAAACATCTCATGGGCAGACCTTCTGATCCTTACGGGAAATATTGCTCTTGAATCCATGGGCTTTAAAACATTTGGATTTGCGGGAGGGCGTGCAGACGTTTGGGAACCGGATTCCGATGTCTATTGGGGATCTGAGAAGACATGGCTTGGAGGTGATTTACGTTATGCTCACGGTTCGGAGGGAGTAGCAGAAGGACATTCAGCGGTTCTTCCTACCGATGATGATGCAGATGGAGATATTCATTCAAGAAACCTTGAAAATCCATTGGCTGCCGTACAAATGGGACTTATTTATGTAAACCCTGAAGGTCCGGACGGAAATCCTGACCCTATTGCTGCTGCCAAAGACATCCGTGATACTTTCGGACGTATGGCGATGAACGATGAAGAAACCGTTGCTTTGATTGCTGGAGGACATACTTTCGGTAAAACCCATGGAGCAGGTCCGGCAGATCATGTAGGAAAAGAACCTGAAGGAGCCGGAATTGAACAGCAGGGATTAGGATGGGCAAGCACATATAAGTCTGGTAGCGGAAGAGACGCGATTTCCAGCGGACTGGAAGTAACCTGGACAGAAACTCCTACTCAATGGAGTAATTACTTCTTTAAAAATCTTTTTGAAAATGAGTGGGAATTAACAAAAAGCCCTGCAGGAGCTCACCAATGGGTAGCCAAAGACGGTGCTGAAATCATTCCTGATGCATTTGATGCTGACAAAAAACATAAACCAACCATGCTTACCACAGACCTTTCGTTAAGAATGGATCCTGTATACGAAAAAATTTCAAGACACTTCTACGAAAATCCTGATGCGTTTGCCGATGCGTTTGCCAGAGCATGGTTTAAATTAACACACAGAGATATGGGACCACGCGCCCGTTATCTGGGACCGGATGTACCGCAGGAAGAACTGATCTGGCAGGATCCTATTCCGGAAGTCAACCACGAACTGGTCGATGAAAATGATGTGGAGGCATTGAAATCAAAAGTTTTAAATTCAGGACTAAGCAATACAGAACTGATATCTACAGCCTGGGCTTCCGCTTCTACTTTCAGAGGAAGTGATAAACGTGGTGGTGCCAACGGAGCAAGAATCAGACTGGAGCCTCAAAGGAACTGGGAAGTCAACAATCCTTCTCAATTGAATAAAGTATTAAATGTTCTGGAAGGAATTCAGAAAGAATTCAACGATTCTCAAAACGGAGGTAAAAAAATATCATTGGCAGACTTAATTGTACTAGCAGGAAATGCTGCTGTTGAAGTGGCTGCCAGAAATGCGGGTCAGGACGTAAAAGTTCCTTTTGCCCCGGGAAGAATGGATGCTTCTCAGGAACAGACGGATGTAGAATCTATGGGTTACCTTGAGCCTGCTGCTGATGGATTCCGAAATTATCTGAAAAGAAAATATACGGTGTCTACAGAATCTTTACTGATTGATAAAGCACAGCTATTAACTCTTACCGCTCCGGAACTGACTGTACTGATAGGAGGAATGCGTGCTTTGGATACGAACTTTGACGGTTCAAAACATGGTGTATTCACCAGCCGTCCGGGCGTTCTTACCAATGATTTCTTTGTAAATCTTCTGGATATGGGAACTCAGTGGAAAGCAATGTCAGATGACAGAGAATTGTATATTGGAACTGATCGGAAAACCGGCCAGCCAAAATGGACCGCTACGCGTGCGGATCTTGTTTTCGGCTCCAATTCTGAATTGAGAGCCGTGGCTGAGGTATATGGAAGTGCCGATGCACAAAACAAATTTGTAAAAGATTTTGTGGCGGCGTGGACGAAGGTGATGAATCTGGATAGGTTTGATATTTAAGAAATAGTTTTTATATAATAGGATCGGCTGCCCTTCGGGCAGCCGATTTTTATTTATCCACTAATTGAATTTTTATTTTGAAGAATATTAAATTATTAATAATCAGTTTTACTATAAATGTTAATCACATATTTAGCAGAAAAATATTATAGAGCATTTATTCAATTGAGAATAAAATGAATCTATTAAGTGTTAAAAAAGAGATGTTTAAGTGATCTGAAAAAATCATAACAAAAAAATTGTAGTTAATCAGAAACTATCCTATTTTCGAATCAGATATAAAAAACTTATCAAGAAATATCATAGAAGAGTACTTATCAAAATTTTACGAACTCAATATATTATTTTAAAGTTTTTTTTATAAAAATGTAATGCGACAAGTATTGTCGCTTTGCTGGTATATCTTTGCTTTATTAAAGAAAGTTAATCAATTTTCTTTGGGATAAACTTTAAAAATTTTAATTTTGTAAGCATTAAAAAACATGACCATGAAACAATAATTACACTCGATAATTTGTGTATTTCTATGTACACAATACATCAATCAATATTTACTTAACATTAATAACACAAGTATGAAAAAACTCTACATGTGTGCATTGTCTTTATGCACTATTACGGACATATTTGCCCAAGAGGTACTTTGGCAGAAAGATATAAAGTCCTCAGCTCAGGATTTTTTAAGCCAGATTACTACAACAATTGACGGACAGTATCTGATCACGGGAAGCAGTATTCAGACCGATAAGCTTAGGCAGAACAGCAAGCAGAACAACGGTTACGATTTCCATCTGATAAAATTAAACCAGCAGGGAGAACAGGTTTTTGAAAAGTATTTTTCTGGAAACAATCACGACTATTTATCTTCAACGGTTACTACTCAGGACGGTGGTTTTCTGATCACAGGTTCATCATATTCAGGAAAAGGACTTGATAAAAAGGAAGATTCTAAAGGTGGCTCAGACATTTGGTTAATTAGAATCAATGAATTAGGTGACGAATTATGGCAGAAAACTTTAGGAAGCTCATCAGATGAAGAAGCAAGAGCTGTGATTCAGACTACAGATCAGGGATTCTTTGTTGCTGGAAGTGTACAAAACTCATCTAAAGGTCATGGCTCAAAAGATGTCCTGATCATTAGATTAGACAAAGACGGAAAAACACTATCTGAACAAACATTGGGAGGGCGTGGTTTAGATGAAGTCGAAAAGATAATCCCTACCAAAGATGGAGGAGCTTTACTGGGAATGTATTCGAGGAGTTCTGAAGTAAAGGCGGGAAGCGGGAAGCTGGAAGTGGTGTGAAGATCGACGCTTATTCCAAAGCCAGCAGCAACTTCGGTGAAGGTGACTATTGGATCGTAAA
Organism: Chryseobacterium sp. X308; assembly: GCF_020733145.1. Classification (NCBI taxonomy): domain Bacteria; kingdom Pseudomonadati; phylum Bacteroidota; class Flavobacteriia; order Flavobacteriales; family Weeksellaceae; genus Chryseobacterium; species Chryseobacterium sp. X308. Next base: position 10,339 of record NZ_JAJFZH010000010.1, on the reverse strand, counting down.
GCTTGATAAAAACGGAAAAATAGAATGGGAAAAGAACTTTGGAGGAAAAGGTGATGATCATATCAGAACACTGGCCTTAACTTCCAATGGATTTATCGTTGGCGGGGAATCCAGATCGGAAAGATCAGGAAACAAAACCGTCGGATTAGAGGAAGGAACAGATCTTTGGCTGATTTCTTTAAATGAAAGAGGAGATGAACAGTGGCAGAAGTCTTACAATTTTGGAAACCGTGATGTCCTGATGGGAATGAGTGGAATAAGCGGGAAGCAGGAAGATGGAAGCGGGAAGTCTAAAGGCATTCTGCTGGGGGGGTATACTCAGGCAGAAGGAAGAATAGAAACAGATGATGAAACGTTCTGGATGCTTTATCTCGACCAAAACGGAAATGAGCAGTGGAGAAAGCACGTCAAAGGAGAATCCAGAAAAAAGGAAGAAAGACTTTCTGATTTAAAGTTGAACAGAGACGGTTCTATTATTCTGGCAGGGACCAGTGCTGAAGAACTGGGAAAAGAAAACTGGAAGATTGTCAAGTTAGGAGATAAACAGGTTGATCAGCTGATTGAAAAACAGGACATAAAGATCTATCCGAACCCTGTTTCAGACTATGCTTATGTAGAAATAGGCTTTGATCCTTCGACAGGCTCAGGACAGGGTTTCAAAGAAGCAGATATTCTGTTATATGATATGTCTGGAAGGCAACTACAAAATATAAAAACAAAGAATAGAGTAACAAAGATTAATACCCAGGTTTTGGTACAGGGAGCATATCTCATTACCATTAAAACGGATGCTGGCAAAACGGCGAATGCTAAACTTATCAAAAAATAAACTCATTTTAAAATCAAATTAAGGTGAAATAAAAACAACTCTTACTAACACAAAATGCTTAGCGGACACTAAATTTTAGTTCTGCAATTCAAATTAATTTATGCATGATTTCTTAAACAATGACAAATAATAAAAATTTTAGCAAAGCAGCTATTAATTCCAGACCTGCGGCCAACGTAAGATTGGTTTGGAAAAAAATATTCTTACTATCTACCTTCCTAGTAATGTATGAGATTCATGGACAAGCAGCAGACTTTACATCAAAGGTGGTTGATATTAAATCTCCTCAAACCTATGAAATGGAAAAATTTGGCAAAACCCCGGTCAATCTTTACTCTGGAAATGTTGATTTGACTGTTCCAATTTATTCTGTTGAAATACCTGGATCTGGAGATAATTTCGATATTAATTTAGCCTATAATTCTTCAGGCTTCATCCCAGCTAAACAATCCAATTATGTAGGACAGGACTGGTTCCTTAGTTATGGTGGGGCTATTACCCGTACAGTTAATGCTATACCTGACGATGTAAAGCACATTGAAAATCAAGCTGGTCTTATAGATGGCGGCGGATATCTCGTAGGAGCAAGAGAGGTTACAAATTTAGGGCTTACCAATCAGAATATCTTTGATATACAATATCCCCGAGCAAATTTATTTAATGATCCGCTTCCTGCGTACTATCCTCCATATTTAAGTCCTAGAAAGCAAGTAGGAAATTATCATGAATTAGAACCGGATAAATTTAGTTTTAATTTTATGGGAGTTTCCGGATACTTTTATATTGATATTAATCTAAAACCTAAAGTAGTATCTAATGATCCTAACCTAAAAATAGATATTACAGGACTTGTCACTCAAAATGACCCCAATGCTGGGTGCAAACCTAATTTTTCTCAAATAATCATTACCGATGGGAAAGGTAATAAGTACTATTTTGGAGGAGATGTTGACAACTTGGAAGTTTCATATAACCTCGGCTCCTTATTAGAAACACCGTTTCAAACTCCTCCTTATAACATGAAAATAATGTCATGGTATTTAACTAAAGTTGAGTATGCTAGTGGGCGCAGTGTAACTATTGAAAATAAAAAATATGGTTCTGAATGGAATAGCTTTTGTCATGGCAATTATTTTCCTCCTGTTGACTATAGTGTAAATTCAAATGGACTAAAACAAATTTTCTTCGATCTAAACTTATATGTTTCAGGCACGCGACAAATCAGACCAGACCGTAGTGACTCGAACCAATATGCAGGTCCTCAGGGGAATTTTGTAGGTGGAGCAATTATGAATTTGGTTAAAAAGGTATTTCCCGAGAAGATAATTGTAGATAATGTTGCAACCATCATGTTTAACTATACAGAATTTCCTGCATACACTTCCTATATTAATCACTATGGATCACCATATGGATATGGATATAAATCTATAAAATTAAGCAAGGTGTCAGTGGTCAATAATCAGAATAAAGAAATTAAAGCTGTTAATTTTAGTTATAATAGGATAAAAGATTATTTTTTCCTTTCTTCTGTAGTGGATAGTGATAAAAAATATTCATTTGACTATTATAAAACCTCTAACCTCCCAGAGCATGGAACATTTGGAGTTGATTTTTGGGGATATTGGAATGGTAAACCAGAAGATAACCAGCTTGTTCCAGATTATATATTTAGTAATATTCTATTAAGTGCCGATATTATAGGTAATCAAAGGAATCCAAATTCTGAATTATGTGATGTAGGTCTATTAAGAAAAATTGAGTATCCTACAGGTGGTTATTCTTCTTTTTACTATGAACCGCATGTTTATTCAAAAACGATTTGGAGAGATTATAATTCCCATTTCTTACAATATTTGAAAAACCAGGCAGGAACTACAGGAGGCGCCAGGATAAAAAAAATTATCGATTTTGATGGTAAAGATCAGTATACCCGTGACTTCACATATTATAAAGATGCATCTGATGGTTCTATTTCTGCGCAAAGTAGTGGAATAAACAACTCCTTTTTCTCTTATGTTTATATTGATTATCCGCAACTTTATTTTATTCTAAATCCCGGTTATTTATCGGCGCTACCTATTGAATCTATTAACAGTTTAAACCCAAATTCATACTCTGGAAATCCGGTTAATTATTCGCAGGTAAACGAATCGGTAAATAATAAGCTTTATAAGAAGTACTACTTTTCCGATTTAGAAAGTATTCCTGATGGAGCTCCTGATAAATCAATTTTAAAAGATATGGTTGATCCTCAAAAGATTCATGACAGTTATAAATATTTGACTATGTCTTATATTGATTACGGTTATTACAGAGGAAAATTACTTAAAACAAACTATATCGGAGAACAAGGAGTACCTATAAAGATTGTTGAAAACAAGTATGATATGATCAAGTTCCAAGGTAAAGACCAATTTGTAACTTTGGGAGATTTTAAGAGTTACGTATATGATCGTTATTATAAAATCAATCTCAATCAGCAACGTCTTACTTCTACAACCACTACGGATTTTCTAAATGGTAGCCAAATTAGCTCAAAAACTGATTATTCCTACGATACTAATTTAACGAATAATCTTCTATCAGAGGAAGTGACATCTACAGATCAAACAAAATTAAAAACCATTTATAAGTATGCTAATGATATATCAGGTTCAAACGACATCATTCAAAAAAATATTTTAAGTGTTCCTTTAGAGACTACTATTTATAAAAATAATACAGCTATCTCCAAAACAAAATTAAGATATTCTACTAATTGGAATGGGCATACAACACTTTTACCAAAACAGGTAAGCAGCATTTTGCTTAACACGATTAACAGCTCATCTGAAAACTTAGAAGATGATATTGTATTTGACCAATATGATATAAAAGGTAACCTGTTACAGTATCACACTAAATCAGGGGTAAATGTGAGTATTGTATGGGGTTATAACCAAACTCTACCTCTAGCCAAAATAATAGGGATAGATTATAATACCTTAATGGGATTACCTGGTATGACTGACGTGATTACTGATCTACAAACCAAATCACTTGCGGATATAGATGATGCTACAGAGCAAGCTCTCAATAATGCATTAAATAACTTCAGAAAAGTTCAATCTCTGAAAAATTATGAAATTACTACGTATACTCATAATCCTTTAATCGGTGTCAGTAGTATTACCCCATCTAATGGGATTAGCGAAATATATAAATACAATAATACTACTAATAAACTTGAAAAAATTGTTTCAAAAGACAACCAGCTTTTAAGGGAATATCAATATAAATTTCAGCAGCCAGCAACTGGTCTCTTTTATAACGATGAAATGTCTAATTACTTTACTAAAAATAATTGTCCTGTCGATCTGGTTGGCGAACGTTATTTATATATTGTTCCGGAAAAAAAATACAGTTCTACAATTAGTAAATATGACGCAGATCTGCAAGCAGTAAATGATTTAAAGGCTAACGGGCAATTGCAGGCAAACTTATATGGTAATTGTATGCCTTCAACGTGTGCATTTAATTCTTCTAATGCTGTCCCATACTTAGCAGTTGGAGTTTCAAAAGTTTCTCCGGATACGGTCCAAATAATGTTTGACGGTATATTTATAGCAGATGATCTTGTTATGAAAACCCTTTTATTACAAGGTGTTATAGTTGGAAAAATCACTGGTAGTTGTGTTCCTGTATTACAACAAACTCGTCAGATCACAAGTAGAAACAGGGTATGGTCAGTTTCTGTTGAACCTAATGGAGATGTAATCTTAAAGTTTCTATATGAGACGGCTGCTAATACACCCTCTTCGCTGGTTAATTTTTCTTTTACATACGATATATTCTTTTACAATACAGAGCAAAAGCAAGGTTTCATCCGAAATAATTGCCCAGCGGGAACATCTGCCAGTATGTATACGTATGTTGTCCCTGCTAAAACATACAAGTCTCAAATTTCTGTTGATGATGCCAATCTTAAAGCGATTAATGATATTAATACCAATGGACAGAATACTGCTAATGCAAATTCTGTTTGTCTATTTTATAACACAGTAAAAAGTCAGACATTTACTAAAAATTGTCCTCCCGGAGGATTAGCTAGCTATACTTATGTAGTACCTGCGCAAAAATATTCTTCAGAAATCAGCCAGGCAGATGCTGATCAAAAAGCCCAGGATGATTTAAATGCCAATGGCCAAAACCAAGCTAATGCCATACCATGCTTTTATAGTGTTGAAAAGAGCAAAGTATTTACAAAAAATTGTGGTGCTGATGCGGTTTCTAACACCTACACTTATGTAGTGCCAGCAAAAAAATACTCATCTGATATCAGTCAAGCAGATGCAGATCAAAAAGCTCAGAACGATGTAAATACCAATGGGCAAAACGAGGCAAATAATAGTCCATGCCAATACAATGGCTGTGATATATCTGCTTTAAATGGAATTACAGTTGGTTTAAGTTCTTTTATTACCCAGCCAAGTTCAGGACATTTTAATGGTAATTTAAGTATTGTAGCACCTAATAATACCTACTGGTACAGTAATCCTATGGCAAGTATTCCTACCACCTGCAGACCCAATACCACTAAGGTAATTAACAATGTTATTGAGTTTGGTTCTAAAACGATATGGAAAATTACAATAAGTACAAACGGAAGTATTGTTCTTACACCAAGTATTACTGAGCCTGGCCCTAATCATGGGGGAACTGCTATTGCGGGCAAAGCAGCTTCATTCTCTTTCGAATATGATAAAAACTAAAACTGATGAAAAAAATAATACTACCGATAGGAGCACTACTCTTATCCAACTTAACATACGCGCAGCTTTCCACGATCTCAAGCAATGAAAATTATATTCAGACTAAAACGTATTTAGATTATAATGGAACTACTGCTACAAAATCCTCAGAAACGGTACAGTATTTTGACGGGCTGGGAAGGCCCAAGCAGGTTATCAACTTACAAGCTTCACCTTTGGGAAGAGATGTTGTAACCCCCATTGAATATGACCCGTTTGGAAGACAGGTAAAAGATTACTTGCCTGTTCCCCAACTTTCCACAAGTAACGGGAACTATTATTCAGGGCCGTTGGGTGTTTATCCTACAACCTACGGGAATGAAAAGATTTATTCTGAAAAAGTGCTGGAAAACTCACCTCTGGACAGGATTCTGGAACAGAAACAGGTAGGTAATGACTGGAATGGAAAATCTGTAAAGTTTGGTTATGATACCAACGGATTTAATGAAGTCTATCAGTTTACCACAACCACAAGCTGGGTAGATGGAGCTACTAAAAGTGTACTGAGCTTATCCTCTGCCACGGTTTATGCCCCCAACCAGCTTTATAAAAACTCTGTCAAAGATGAGGATGACAATGAAACCATAGAGTTTAAAAACGGTAAAGGACAGGTTCTGTTGGTAAGGAAAATAAAGAGTTCTGCAGAACATATCGATACCTATTATGTTTACAATGAATATGACCAGCTGGCTTTTGTTATTCCTCCTCTGGCTGTTCATAAGCCTATTACGGATGATCTTCTCAATACCTTATGCTATCAGTACCGTTATGACGGCAGGGGAAGACTTGTGGAAAAAAAGCTTCCTGGCAAAAGCTGGGAGTATATGGTGTATAATAAGGCTGATCAGCTTATTCTGACTCAGGATACTGATCTTAAAGGAAAAGGACAATGGCTTTTTACTAAATATGATCAGTTTGGAAGAACCGTTTATACCGGAATCACCAATAATACTGCCAGCAGGGTATCAATGCAAAATAGTGTCAATGCCAATACTAATTTATATGAAACCAGAACTGCTGCTCCTGGATTTACCTTAAACGGCATACCTGTAAATTATACCAAGCTTTCGACTCCCACCAGTGTTGCCCAGGTGTTAACTGTTAATTATTATGATACCTATCCTGCCTATAGTTTTAATCCTGCATTCCCTTCAACGATTCAGGGAGAACCGGTATTGACTGAAACTCCTACAGCTGACGGAAGAAGCACCAAAGGACTACCTGTAATGAGTTTTGTAAAGAATATTGAAGATAACAACTGGACAAAGAATTACACCTATTACGATCAGAAAGGAAGGGCTATTGGAAACCACTCCACTAATCATTTGGGAGGATATACCTATACAGAATCCAAACTTGATTTTGCAGGAGTTACGAAACAGACTGTAACAAGACATAAAAGACTTGGTACGGATACTGAAAGGGTTATTACGGAAACCTTTGATTATGATAATCAGAACCGCTTGGTTACCCACAAACATAAGATTGATAATAATGCTGAAGAAATTCTGGCTCAGAATACTTATAATGAACTTTCCCAGTTGGAATCCAAAAAAGTGGGAGGAGTTACCGCTTCTTCTCCGCTTCAGCAGATAGACTACAAATACAATATCCGTGGGTGGCTGACTCAGATTAACGATCCAGCCAATTTAGGAAGTGACCTGTTTGGGTATAAGATCAATTATAATAAAGTGGAAGGTTTGGAAATTCCTAATTCGGATTATCCCAATCAAAAAGTAAAACCGAGATACAACGGAAATATTGCAGAAGTATCCTGGAAAACCCTTACAGAAGATAATGAACCGTTAAAAAGATATGGCTACGCATATGATGGTTTAAACAGGCTCACAGGTGGTTTTTATCAGAAAGATACAAATCCCTATGCAAAAGAATACAATGAGCTCCTGGCCTATGATGTCAATGGGAATATTTTGAATTTGGTGAGAACCCAAGGGTTGCTTCCAGGAAGTAACACCACTTTAATGATTGATAATCTAAAATATGATTACTCCGGAAACCGGTTGATAAAAGTAAGCGATGAGCAGCAAAATCCATCTGGTTATCCTTCCTTTACAGTACCTAATCCTATTGAGTATGATAATGGCAATCTCAGCGGGAATGGAAACATGACCAAACATTTAGATAAAGGTATTTCCTCTATTGAATATAATTATCTAAATTTACCAGATAAGATTACCCAAAACTCCAATATCACCCAATACATCTATCGGGCAGATGGAGTAAAGGTGAAGAAGCTCTTTAAAAATTTGGAGACCCATTATCTGGATGGATTTCAGTATAAAAGTACATTTGGTATAGAATCATGGAATGGACAAGGTACTTACCATCCTGATCCTAATGAAATTCCGGAATTAAAACTAAGAATCATCCCTACCTCAGAAGGATACTATGATGCTTTGTTGAACCGGTATGTATATAATTTTACAGACCATTTAGGAAACGTAAGGTTAAGTTATAGTGATATCAGTGGAGATGGAATTATCCAACCCAGACAATACAATGCTTCAAACTGTACAGGATGGCTTTGTATAGATGATTGGAGACCGGGAGAAATTGTAGAAGTAAACAATTATTATCCTTTTGGATTACTGCATAATTATACAGCTACAACGCAGAATGCTTATCAGTACAAGTACAATGGGAAGGAGCTTCAGGAAACAGGAATGTATGATTATGGAGCTAGATTTTATATGCCGGATATTGGGAGATGGGGCGTTGTGGATCCGTTAGCGGAAAAAACAAGAAGATGGACACCTTATGTTTATGCAGGAGATAATCCTATGAGATTTATTGATCCTGATGGAAGAACTTGGGGGGATCCGAAGGATCAAGAAAAATTAACAAAAAATGTTAATGATAGAATTGCTAAATTAAATAAAAGCAATGTTGATATACAAGCAAAAATTGATAAAAAAGGTTTAAACGATAAAAAATTTGCAGAACTTAACACTAAAATGGCTAATAATATTATAAAGATTGGAAAAATGAATCAATCTTTGAAGGATATTCAAACAATTGCTAGTGCTAAAGAGGTCTTCTATTTAACTGGTCCTAGTCAAGGGGATGGTACTCATGGGGTTGTAAAAATAACTGGTGAAGATGGTAAGGAAAGAATAAATATTGAAGGATCTGATACTTCATTACATTTACATGAATCTCGTCACGTAGGTCAAGGGTATGAAGCTGGAGGGTTAAGATTTAACAAGAACGGACAATTGCTTAACCCTGCAATAACGAAAGATAAACAAGATTATGCAAAAGGAAGAGCATTAGAAGTTGAAGCTTATAAAGTAGGATTCTCATATGATGAAAGTAGCTATCCTGTCTCAGCAAGTTCTTTAAATGATATTAATGAAACAACATTAATGCAGATTGGGGATGGTAAAACGTATAAAGCATTAGAAGATCCTAAAAAGAAATAAAATGAATAAAATTGTTATAAGTTCGATTGTGATTTTGACTATACAAATTTTTAATGCTCAAAAATTTAATGACGATTTTAGAACCGGAGTTTATATTAAAAAAGATCGAACAGATAAAATAGAGTTTAAGAATAATGGATTATATATTCTTTACAATACGCAGAATTTGGGACATTTAGCTTTAGATCAATGTGATATTTTATCTACCGGACAGTGGAAAAAAATAAGTAATGATGTTTTAGACTTGACTAGTGAAAATTACTATAAAGAGCAGCCAGGATATAAATATGAATTTAAAAAAGGTAATAAAGGCTCTCAAGATAGTATTTATATAGATATTCAATTATCAAAAGACTTTGAAACATCAATACCAACACCAGAGTTTAATATTTTGTTTAATTATAATACATCTAAACAAATTGAAACTGAAAACAATAAAATTGTAATCTCAAAGAATGAATATTCTCTTTTTGGTATGAATAATCAATTTTCCTTAGCTTTAATTTTTAAACCCAGTGGGAAAACATTCTATTATAACCGATTAAGATATAGTATTTTACAAGATTATATTTTAGATGTTAGCAATAACAATTATTTTATAATAAATTTACCTTATTTTGATCAGTGTTTTTATGAATTTGAACCGTATTATCATAGTAATGTATATATCAAAAATAAAAATACTATAATATGGCAAGGAGAAGAATGGATAAAGCAAAAATAACAAAGAAGCCAACTCTCAATTGAGTTAGCCTCTGCGCTGGCGCGAGCGTCTCGCTCGTGTCTCAAATAAAACAAAACCACTGCACAGCAGTGGTTTTTATCATTTTATTGGAAGTTTTTATCTCAAAAAGGCCTTACTTCTCAAGCAGCTTTTCCAGCCTGCTCATCATTTCATCCTTTTCCTTCAGCATACGCTCATACAAAGCTATTTTTTCTTCGTGAAGCTGAACAATTTTATCAATAGGATTAATATTTTGAACTTCGATTCTATTATTAAACATTGCATTATCTGAAAATATACAGGAAATTAGGTTCACAGCCTGTTCCTCATCAAAATTCTGAAAAGCTTCTACGGGAATTTTCAGTACTTCGGATATTTTTTCCAGCAGTTGGTTTTCAATGGTTTCCCCTGCTGGCGCGAGCGCAATGTCATTAAGTTAAGCAATTATCACAACGTATCTTTTTGATTTTTAGAGACTATAGGTTTAGCCCTAGCTCTGTATTTCCCTATATTTCTTTTGATTGATCTTTGAGGTCTTATAGGAATTAAA